>NZ_JBFADP010000084.1:0-25209 GCF_040641415.1 Streptomyces sp. NPDC020875
CCGGCGACCCTTTGTTGTCGGGGGCCCGCGCACCCCCACAAACGTCTGGGCCCCGCGGCGGGGGCCGGCCTTGAAGGAGGCCGGACCCCGCCGGGCGATCAATGTGGGGGGCTAGTTCAGTTCGGCGTCCAGGATGTCGAAGAGTTCGTCCGCCGTCGCCGAGGACAGCGCGTCGTCCTGGGGTGCGGTGTCCGACCAGCGGGCGGTCAGTTCGCGGAGGCGGGCGACGAGGGTGTCCAGGGACGGGTCTCCGGGGGAGCCCGCGGTCAGGGTCCTTTCGATGGCCGCCAGCTCCGCGCCGAGCGGGGTCGCGTCGGGGACGGCGAGCTGGTCGAGGAGGTGGTCGGCGATCGCCGCCGGGTTCGGGTAGTCGAAGACCAGGGTCGCGGGGAGCCTGATCCCGGCCTTGGCGGCGAGGCCGTTGCGGAGTTCGAGGGCGGCGAGGGAGTCGACGCCGAGTTCGTTGAAGCCGCGGCCGGGTTCGATGTCGCGGGCTCCGCCGTGGCCGAGGACCGCGGCGACCTCGGTTCGGACCAGTTCCAGGAGGAGCGGTCCCCGGTCGTCGGCGGGGAGCGCCGCGAGCCGGTCGGTGAGGGACTGCCCGGTGGCGGCCGGGGCGGCGGACGCGGCCGGGGCCGTACGCCTGGCGGGGGTACGGACCAGGGCCCGCAGCAGCGCCGGTACGGGTGCCCCGGCGCGGGCGACGGCGCCCGGGTCGAGCCGGAGCGGCAGGACGACCGGGTGGTCGAGGCCGACGGCGGTGTCGAGGAGGGTGAGGGCGTCGTCGGTGGGCAGGGCCCGGAGTCCGGCGCGGGCCATGCGTTCGATGTCGGTGTCGGTGAGGCGGCCGGCCATTCCGGCCCGCTCCTCCCACAGGCCCCAGGCGAGGGACGACGCGGGGAGGCCGAGGTCGCGGCGGTGGGCGGCGAGGGCGTCGAGGAAGCCGTTGGCGGCGGCGTAGTTGGACTGTCCGGCGCCGTCCCAGGTTCCGGCGGCGGAGGAGAAGAGGACGAACATCCGCAGCTCTCCGGCGAGTTCGTGGAGGTGCCAGGCGGCGTCGGCCTTGGGCCGGAGGACGGTGTCGAGCCGGTCGGGCGTCATGGTGGCGAGGAGTCCGTCGGCGACGACGCCCGCCGTGTGGACGATGCCGTCGACGGGGTGGTCGGCGAGGAGCCGGGCGACCGCGTCGCGGTCGGCGACATCGGCCGCCGCGATCACCACGGACGCCCCGAGACCGGCCAGTTCCTCCTTCAGTTCGACGGCCCCCGGGGCCGCCTCGCCCCGACGGCTCACCAGCACCAGCCGGGACACCCCGTGCCGGACCACCAGATGCCGCGCCACCGCCGCACCCAGACCGCCCGTACCGCCGGTGACCAGGACGGTGTCGCCGGTCTCCATGGGTTTGCGGGCGCCGGTGGCGGTGGTGAGCCTCGGGGCGTACACCCCGTCCGTACGGTGGGCGGTCTCCGGTTCGCCGGAGGCGACGGCGGCCCGGAGCCAGCCGTGGTCGCTGTCGCCGGGGGCGGCGTGGGCGAGCAGGATCCGGCCGGGGTGTTCGGCCTGGGCCGCCCGGACGAGTCCGGCGACGGCCCCGTCGACCAGGGGTGCGCCGGGTGTGACGAGGACCAGGCGGGCGGCGGCGCACCGCTCGTCGGCGAGCCATTCGGTGAGCAGGGAGAGTACGGCGGCCGTCGTGGCGCGGACCGCGTCCGGCGGGGCCGTGTCGGCGGCCGGGCGGGCGGGGGCGTGGACGACGACCGGGGGGACCGTTCCGGTGGCGAGGAGGGCCGCCAGGTCGGGGTAGGGGTCGGCGCCCGGGACGGCGAGGTCGCCGATGACGGCCCACGGCCCGTCGTCGGGCCGGTTCTCCGGCAGGGGGGTCCAGTCGACGGTGTAGAGGTCCCGGTGGTGTTCGGTACCGCCGAGCGCTTCGGCCGGTACGGCGCGGGTGCGCAGGGCGTCGGCCGTGAGGACGGGCGCTCCGGCCGGGTCGGTGGCGTGGACGGCGTAGCCGCCTTCGGGCAGGGCGGTGAGCCGGACCCGTAGGGTCGTCGCGCCGGTTGCGGCGAGGGTGACGCCCCGCCAGGTGAAGGGCATGGTGGGGGTGTTGTCGGCGGCGAACAGTTCGCCGGTGTGGAGGGCCGCGTCGAGCAGGGCGGGGTGGATGCCGTAGCCGTCGACGGCGGTCTCCTCGGGGAGCGCGACTTCGGCGTGCACCTGGTCTCCGTGCCGCCAAGCGGCGCGTACCCCGGCGAACAGCGGGCCGTAGCCGAAGCCCTGCTCGGCGAGGAGCCCGTAGAGCCCGTCGACGTCGACGGGTTCGGCGCCGGGCGGCGGCCAGACCCCCTCGCCGAAACCGGAAGCGGCACCGGAACCGGAACCGGCATCGGAGGCCGCCGGGTCCTCGGGGGCGAGCACGCCCTCCGCGTGGCGGGTCCATTCGGCGGTGTGGTCGGCGCGCCCGTACACCGTCAGGGGTCGGCGGCCGGTGGCGTCCGGCGGCCCGGCGACGACCTGGACGCGGACGGTGTCGCGGTCGGTGAGCACGAGCGGGGCCAGCAGGGTGAGTTCGTCGACGACGGGCCGGCCGGTCTCGTCTCCGGCCCGGATCGCCAGCTCCACGAAGGCGCTGGCGGGGACGGTGACGGTGTCGGCGAGGGTGTGCTCGGCGAGCCAGGGGTGGTCGCGGAGGGAGAGCTGTCCGGTGAGGGTGACGGTCTCGCCGTCGGGTGCGGTGAGTACGGCGGCGAGCAGCGGATGTCCGGCCGGGTCCTGCCCCGACGGGGCGCCGACACCACCCGCGTTTCCGTACACCGGCTCCGTCCAGTAGCGGCGGCGCTGGAAGGGGTACGTGGGCAGGACCAGGTCATGGGCTTCGGGATGGTCGGCGACGAGCCGGGTCCAGTCGAAGGACCCGCCCCGGACCCAGATCCGGGCCAGCGCCTCGACCAGGGCGGCGGTCTCGTCGCGGTCCTTCCCGGCCAGCGGTACGAAGGCGGTGTCGGTGCCCTCGGCGCAGCCCGCGGCCAGGCCGGAGAGGACCCGGTCGGGGCCGATCTCGACGAAGGTGGTGACGCCCCTGGTCTCCATGCCCCGGACGGTGTCCATGAACCGGACGGCGTCCCGGATGTGATCCACCCAGAACCCGGGCGAGACCACGTCCCCGGCGGCGACCACAGGAATCGTCGACTGATGGAACGTCAGCCCCTCCGCCACCGTACGGAACTCTTCGAGTACGGGCTCCATCAGGGACGAGTGGAAGGCGTGGGAGACCTTCAGCCTGCGAGTCCGGCGGCCCAGCGCCTCGAACCCGGCCACGACCGCCAGAACCTCGTCCTCGACGCCCGACAGGACGACGGCTTCCGGGCCGTTGACGGCGCCGAGGGAGACTCCGCCGCCGAGCAGGGGCGCCACTTCGTCCTCCGCCGCTTCGACGGCGACCATCACTCCGCCGGGCGGGAGGGCGTCCATCAGCCCGCCCCGGGCCCGTACCAGTCGGCAGGCGTCGGCCAGCGACAGGACGCCCGCGACATGGGCCGCCGCGATCTCACCGACCGAATGGCCGCCGACCGCGACCGGCACCACACCCAGCGACTCCAGCAGCCGGAACTGCGCCACCTGCACCGCGAACAAACCCTGCTGGGCCCAGACCGTACGGGCCAGCACATCCGCGTCACCGTCCCACATCACGTCCCGCAGCGACGGATCCAGCTCCGCCGCCACCGCGTCGAAGGCCGCCGCGAACACCGGGAACCGGTCGTACAATCCACGCCCCATCCCGACCCACTGCGACCCCTGGCCCGAGAACAGCAGGCCGGGGCCGCCGGGGGCGACGGTGCCGGTGACGGTTCCGTCGCCGGTGACGCCCTCGGCGAGGGCGGCGAGTCCGGCGGAGGGGTCGGCGAGGACGACGGCCCGGTGTTCCAGGGCGGCCCTGGTGGTGGCGAGCGCGCGGGCCACGGCTGCGGCCGGGGCGCGGTCGAGGACCGGCAGCAGTCCGCTCGCCCGGTCGGCCAGCGCCTCGGGCGTACGGGCCGACAGCGGCAGCGCTACGACTCCGGAGCCCTCGGGCACCCCGACGACCGGGGTTCCGGGCGCCTCGGGGGCCTGTTCGAGCACCACATGGGCGTTGGTGCCGCTGATGCCGAAGGAGGAGACCGCGGCCCGGCGCGGCCGGTCCAGTTCGGGCCAGTCATGTGACTCGGTGAGGAGTTCCACGGCGCCCTCGGTCCAGTCGACCTGCTCGGACGGCCGGTCGACATGGAGGGTTCGGGGCAGTACGCCGTGCCGGAGGGCCATCACGGACTTGATGATCCCGGCGACTCCGGCGGCGGCCTGGGTGTGGCCGAGGTTGGACTTGATGGAGCCGAGCCACAGGGGCCGGTCGGCCGGGCGCTCGCGCCCGTAGGTGGCGAGCAGGGCCTGTGCCTCGATCGGGTCGCCGAGCCGGGTCCCCGTACCGTGGCCCTCGACCAGGTCGACATCGGCCGTGGTGAGTCCGGCGGACGCCAGGGCGGCCCGGATGACCCGCTGCTGGGAGGGCCCGTTGGGGGCGGTGAGGCCGTTGGACGCGCCGTCCTGGTTGACCGCGGAGCCCCGGAGGACACCCCAGATCCGGTGGCCGTTGCGGATCGCGTCGGAGCGGCGCTCCAGGAGGAGTACGCCACCGCCCTCGCCCCAGCCGGTGCCGTCGGCGGCGTCGGCGAACGGCTTGCAGCGGCCGTCGGAGGCGAGGCCCCGCTGCTTGGAGAACTCCACGAACATCTCGGGTGTCGACATCACGGTCACCCCGCCCGCGAGGGCGAGGGAAGACTCGCCGGACCGCAGGGACTGGGCCGCGAGATGCAGCGCCACCAGCGACGACGAGCACGCCGTGTCGACGGTGACCGCCGGGCCCTCCAGACCGAACGAGTACGCGACCCGGCCCGAGACGAGGCTCCCCTCACTGCTGCTGCCGGTGTAGTCGTGGTACATCAGTCCGGCGAAGACCCCGGTCGGGGTGCCCTTCAGCGCCTCGGGGTCGATTCCGGCCCGCTCGAACACCTCCCACGACAGTTCCAGCAGCATCCGCTGCTGCGGGTCCATGGCGACCGCCTCGCGCGGGGAGATCCCGAAGAACCCGGCGTCGAACCCGGCGACATCGGCCAGGAAGGCACCTTCCCGGGTGTACGACTTCCCCGGTACGCCCGGCTCCGGGTCGTACAGCCCCTCAACGTCCCAGCCCCGGTCCCCCGGGAACCCGCCGACGGCATCGACACCGTCCGCGACCAGCCGCCACAGATCCTCGGGCGACCGCACCCCGCCCGGATAACGGCAGCTCATCCCCACGATCACCACCGGATCGCGGTCGTCCACGACGGCGGCGGGCACGGGGGCGGACGCGGCCGGGGCGGCGGGGGCGAGCCGGGTGAGGAGTTCACCGGCGATAGCGGCCGGGGTGGGGTGGTCGAAGACGAGGGTGGCGGGGAGTTTGAGGCCGGTGGCGCGGCTGAGCCGGTTGCGGAGTTCGACGGCGGCGAGCGAGTCGAAGCCCAGCTCCTTCAGGGGCCGTCCGGCCTTGACGGCGTCGCTGTCGCGGTGGCCGAGTACGCCCGCGATATGGCCGCGTACGGCGTCCAGGAGCGCCGTGTGCCGTTCGGTCTCCGTCAGTCCGGCGAAGGCGTCGTCCCGGGTGGTGGCGGGGCCTTCGGCAGCAGTGGCGGCGGCGCGCCGGGCGGGCGCGGGGACGAGGGCTCCGAGGATCCGGGGCAGTTCGGTGCCCCGGGCCCGGAGGACGGCCGCGTCGAGCCGGGCGGGCAGCAGGAACGCCTCGTCGGCGCCGAGCGCGGCGTCGAAGAGGGCGAGGCCCTGTTCGGCGCTGAGCCCGAGGTCGCCCGAGCGGCGCATCCTGGCCAGGTCGGTCTCCGAGAGCCGGCCGGTGAGTCCGCTGAGCCGGTCCCAGAAGCCCCAGGCGAGGGCGTGGGCGGGCAGGCCGTGGGCGCGGCGGTGGGCGGCGAGGCCGTCGAGATACGTATTGGCGGCGGCGTAGTTGCCCTGACCCGGGCCGTCGACGGTACCGGCCATGGAGGAGTAGAGGACGAAGGCGGCGAGGGGCAGTCCGGCGGTGAGGTCGTGGAGGTGGAGGGCGGCGTCGGCCTTGGGCCGGAGCACGGCGTGCAGCCGGTCGGCGGTGAGCGTCGGTACGGTGCCGTCGTCGAGGACGCCCGCGGTGTGGACGACGGCGGTCAGCGGCCGGTCGGCCGGGACGGAGTCGAGGGCGCGGCGCAGTTCGTCGCGGTCGGCGGTGTCGCAGGCGGTGATGGTGACCTCGGCGCCGAGGGCGGTCAGTTCGTCGCGGAGGGTATCGGCGCCGGGGGCTCGGGGGCCGCTCCGGCTGAGCAGCAGCAGTCGCCGGACGCCGTGCCGGGTGACGAGGTGGCGGGCGAGGAGGCCGCCGAGGACTCCGGTGCCGCCGGTGACGACGACCGTGCCGTCGGGGTCGAGCGGACCGGCTCCGGATTCCGGACCGGTGTCGGTGTCGGTGTCGGAGCGAGGGGCGGCGCGGACGATCCGGGGTGCGAGGAGCGCGCCGTCGCGTACCGCCAGCTGGTGTTCGCCCGCGGCTACGGCGGCGGCGAGGGCGGCGGTCAGCGGTCGCGGGTCGGCCGGGGGTGTGCCGTCGGCGGGGGTGTCGAGGTCGACGATGGTGATCCGGCCGGGTTCCTCGGCCTGTGCGGAGCGTACGAGCCCCCAGGCGGCGGCCGCCGCCCGGTCGGTGACGTCGGCGCCGGGCGCGGTGGCGACGGCGCCCCGGGTCACCACCACGAGATGGGGTGCCGCCGGGTCGGCGAGGTGCCGCTGGAGCCGGTCGAGGAGCTGTTCGGCGAGTTCGTGGACAGCGGTCACAGCGGTCACGGCGTCCGGCGCCGGGTCGGCGGCGACGGGCAGCAACCTGAACAGGGGAGTCTCGCCCGGTCCCGTAGGCGTACCGAAGGCGGCCGTCAGAACCTCGGATCCGGGCAGTTCGGCGTCGGCGGGCGCCCAGGCGGGGACGGGCTCGTCCGTGGTCGCGGTGGGCTCCGGCAGGGGCTGCCAGTCGAGGGTGAACAGGGTGCCGGGCTGAGTGGTGGCGGCCAGGTCGCGGGTGGCGACCGGGCGGATCAGCAGGGTGTCGACGGCGGCGACGGGGGCGCCGGTACCGTCGGCGGCCTCGATGGTGAGGGCGTCGTCCCCGGCCCGGGTGAGGCGGACCCGGAGGGTTTCGGCCCCGGCCGCGTACAGCCGTACCCCGTTCCAGGAGAAGGGGACGGCGACCTCGCCGGGTTCGGCGGGGCCGGTGAGGCGGCCGATGTCGGCGGCCTGGACGGCGGCGTCGAGGAGCGCGGGGTGGAGGCAGAATCCGGTGGGGTCGGTGTCGGCGGGGAGCGCGATCTCGGCGTAGACGGCGCCGTCGGCGCGCCAGAGCGCGCGGACGCCTCGGAAGACGGGCCCGTAGTCGTAGCCCTGGGCGGCGAGTTCGGGGTAGGCGTCGGTGAGGTCGACGGGTTCGGCGTGGGCCGGGGGCCAGTCGGGGGCCCGGCCGGAGCCGTACGCGGGTACGGACGCGGCGACCGACGCGGCCGAGGTGTCGGTGAGGAAGCCGGTGGCGTGCCGGGTCCACGGCTCGTCGGCGAGCGCGTTCCCGGGCCGGGAGTGGATCGTCACGGGCCTGCGCCCGGTGGCGTCGGCACCCTCGACCACGGCCTGGAGGGTGACGGTGCCGTCGGCGGGCAGCGGCAGCGGGGCGGTGAGGGTGAGTTCGTCGACGCCCGCCGCCCCGGCCTCGTCGGCGGCGCGCAGGGCGAGGTCGACGAAGGCGGTTCCGGGCAGCAGGGGCGTACCGGTGACGGCGTGGTCGGCGAGCCAGGGGTGGGAGCCGAGGCCGATCCGGCCGGTGAGGGTGAGGCCGCCGGACGCGGTGGGGACGGCGGCGCCGAGCAGCGGATGGCCGGTGGGGACGAGGCCGTAGGTGCCGATGTCCCCGGCGCCGGTTCCGGCGTCCAGCCAGTAGCGCTGCCGCTGGAAGGGGTAGGTGGGCAGGGCCGCCGGGTCGACGGGGGCGGCTTCGGCGGCCGGGCCCGCGGCGAGTACGGCGGTCCAGTCGAGGTCGACGCCTCCGGCCCACAGTTCACCGGCGGAGCGCAGGAAGCGGCCCCAGCCGCCTTCACCGCGCCGCAGGGAGCCGACGACGACCCCGGGGGTGCCGAGGGAGTCGAGTACGTCCACGACGCCGGGGACGAGCACCGGATGGGCGCTGGTCTCGACGAAGGCGCCGAAGCCCTCGGACACCAGACCGGCGACGGCTCCGGCGAAGAGCACGGGCCGGCGCAGATTGCGGAACCAGTAGTCGGCGTCGAGCGCCGTGCCGTCGACCCACTCGCCGTCCACGGACGAGAAGAGGCCGACGGTGCCCCGCCGGGGCGCGATGGGCGACAGGACCCGCAGGAGTTCGTCCCGGGCGCCGTCGACATGGGCGGAGTGGGAGGCGTAGTCGACGGCGATCCGCCGGACCCGGAGCCCCTCGGCCTCGGCCCAGGCGACGACCTGGTCGAGTCCGCCGGTGTCACCGGCGACGACGACCGCCTCGGGCCCGTTGACGACGGCGACGGACACGCCTTCGGGGAGGGCGCCCTCGATCCTGGCGACGGGGGCGGCGACGGACACCATTCCGCCCCGGCCCGCGAGGGAGTCGGCGATCACCCGGGAGCGCAGGGCGACGATCCACGCCCCGTCCTCCAGGGACAGGGCGCCGGAGACGACGGCCGCCGCGATCTCGCCCTGCGAATGGCCGACGACTCCGCCGGGGCGGACCCCGACGGACTCCCACAGCGCCGCCAGGGACACCATCACCGCGAACGACAGCGGCTGCACCACATCCACCCGCTCCAGCGGCGCGGCACCCTCCACCTCGTGTACGACGTCCCAGACGGACCAGTCCACGAACTGCTCCAGGGCGTCCGCGCACTCCCCCAGCCGGGCCGCGAACACCTCGGACTCCCGGGCGAGCCCGGCGGCCATCCCGGCCCACTGGGCGCCCTGCCCGGGGAAGACCAGGGCGGTCTTCGTCCCGGCGGGTACGGGTTCGGGGGCGGTGACGGCCCCGGAGGCGATCTCCGCCAGGGCGGCCCGGAGTTCGTCCCGGTTCCGGCCGACGGCGACGGCGCGGCGGGCGAACGCGGTCCGCCGGGTGGCGAGGGTCCGGGCGACGCCCTCGACCGGCAGGCCGGGGTCGGCGTCGAGCCGGGCGAGCAGCCTGGCCGCCTGGTCGCGCAGGGCCTCGTCGGTCCGGGCGCTCAGCGGCCACGGCACCTCGGCCGCCGATCCGGTCCTGGCGCTCTGCCGGGTCCGGGTCCGCGACCGGGTCCCGGGCGCGGCGGCGGGCTCGTCGGCCGGGGTGTCGGCGGGCGCCTCCTCGACGATCAGATGGGCGTTGGTGCCGCTGACGCCGAAGGAGGAGATCCCGGCCCGGCGGGGCCGGTCGCCGGCGGTCCGCCACGGCAGGGCCTCGGTGAGGAGTTCGACGGCGCCGGTGTCCCAGTCGATCCGGGGCGAGGGCTCGTCCACGTGGAGCGTCTTCGGCAGGACGCCGTGGCGGAGCGCCATCACCATCTTGATCAGTCCGGCGACTCCGGCGGCGGCCTGGGTGTGGCCGATGTTCGACTTGAGGGAGCCGAGCCGCAGGGGCTGGTCGGCGGGCCGGTCGCGGCCATAGGTGGCGAGCAGCGCCCCGGCCTCGATCGGGTCGCCGAGCCGGGTTCCCGTACCGTGCGCCTCGACCACGTCGACATCGGCGGCGGTGATCCCGGCGTCGGCGAGGGCGGCCCGGATGACGTGCTGCTGGGCGAGGCCGCTGGGGGCGGTGAGGCCGTTGGACGCGCCGTCCTGGTTGATCGCGGAGCCGCGCAGTACGGCGAGGACCCGGTGGCCGTTGCGGCGGGCGTCGGAGAGCCGTTCGAGGACGACGAGTCCGACGCCCTCGGCGAATCCGGTGCCGTCGGCGGCGGCCGCGAACGGCTTGCACCGGCCGTCCTCGGCGAGGGCGCGCTGACGGCTGTACGCGGTGTAGATCCCGGGGGTGCTCAGTACGGCGGCGCCGCCCGCGAGGGCGAGGGAGCACTCCCCGGCGCGCAGGGACCGCATCGCGAGATGGACGGCGACGAGGGAGCCGGAGCAGGCGGTGTCGACGCTGAGGGCGGGGCCGTTGAGGCCGAGGACGTAGGAGAGCCGTCCGGCGAGGACGCTGAGCGCGTTGCCGGTGATCAGATGGGCGTCGACGCCGTCGGGGGCCTGGTGGAGCCGGGGCCCGTACTCCTGCTGTTCGGCGCCGACGAAGACGCCGGTGGCGCCGCCGCGCAGGGTCGTGGGGTCGATCCCGGCGCGCTCCAGGGCCTCCCAGCCGGTCTCCAGGACGAGCCGCTGCTGCGGGTCCATGGCGTGGGCCTCGCGGGGTGAGATGCCGAAGAAGTCGGCGTCGAACTCCAGGGCTCCGGTGAGGAATCCGGCCTCTCGGACGTAGGTGCTGCCGGGGGTGGCGGGGTCGGCGGAGAAGAGTCCGCCGACGTCCCAGCCCCGGTCGTCGGGGAACGGTGACTGGGTGTGCCGCTCGGCCTCCACCAGGTCCCACAGGTCGTCGGGTCCGGCGATGTCGCCGGGGAAGCGGCAGCCGATGCCGACGAGGGCGATGGGTTCGTCGTCGGCGGCCGGGCCGGGTGCGGGACCGGCGGCGGGGGCGGGTCCGGTGCCGTGTCCGGTGAGGACGGTCCCCAGGTGGCGGGCGAGGGATTCGGGGGTGGGGTGGTCGAAGAGCACGGAGGCGGCGAGCCGGATACCGGTGGCCTCGCCGACCGCGTTGACCAGGCCGACCATGGCGAGCGAGTCGAGTCCGAGGTCGCGGAAGGCCCGGTCGGCGCCGGTGGGGGCGGGGGCGTCGGGCCGTGCCTGGCGGAGGGCGGTGACGAGGTGTTCGCGGACGAGCCGCCGCAGGACGTCCAGGGCGTCGGCGGCGGGCAGTCCGGTCAGCCGCCCGGTGAGCGCGGCCCGTACGGCGGCGGCCCGCTCCTCGTCGCCGCCGTGCCCCAGGGTCTCGCCCTGCCCCGCTGACTGGCCCTGCTGCGGCGCGTTCATCGGCCGGTTCCCTTCCTCGTGCGTCTCTGCGACTGTCCGGTGGTCGTCGTGGGCCACGGCTCAGTCCGCCAGTTCGTTGTCGAGCACCGCGAACAACTCGTCGTCGCTCGCCGCTGTGTAGTCGTGGGCCGGCCGTTCGTCGTCGGCCGTCCCGGTGTCCCCGCCGTCCCGCCAGCCGCGCAGCAGCGCCTCCAGGCGGGCGGTGACGGCGGCCCGGTCGAGGCCGTCGCGGGCGAGTTCCCCGGCGAGCCGGTCGACCTCGGCGATCACCAGTCCGGTGGGGTCGTCGCCCCGGTCGGTCAGCCGTTCGGCGAGATGTCCGGCGATGGCGGTGACCGTGGGGTGGTCGAAGACGAGGGTGGCCGGGAGGGCGAGTCCGGTGGCGGCCGAGAGCACATTGCGCAGCTCGACGGCGGCCAGTGAGTCGAAGCCCAGTTCGCGCAGGGCCCGGCCGGGTTCGACGGCGTCGGTGCCGTCGTGGCCGAGTACGGCCGCGACCCGGCCGCGGACCAGTCCGGTCAGGAGTTCGTCGCGGTCGGCGGGTTCGAGTCCGGCGAGCCGCCGCCGCAGTTCGTCGCCGCCGGTGGGGGCGGCTATCGCGTTGGTACGGGCGGTCCGCGGCACCAGGCCGCCGAGGAGGGACGGCAGTTCGTCGCCCCGGGCCCGCAGCGCCGCCCGGTCGAACCGGACGGGCAGCAGTACGGGCTCCCCGGCGCCGACGGCGGCGTCGAAGAGGGCGAGGGCCTCGGTCCGGTCCAGCGGCGGCATGCCGAGCCGGCGCATCCGCTGCCGTCCGGCGGCGTCCAGTTCGCCCGCCATGCCCGCCTCCTCGTCCCACAGGCCCCAGCCGAGGGAGACGGCGGGCAGCCCGAGGGTGTGCCGGTGGGCGGCGAGGGCGTCGAGGAAGACGTTGGCGGCGGCGTAGTTGCCCTGTCCGGCGCCGAGCAGGGTGCCCGCCGCCGAGCCGAAGAGGACGAAGGCCGCCAGTTCGCCCCGCTCGCGGGTGAGTTCGTGCAGATGCCAGGCGGCGTCGGCCTTGGGCCGCAGTACGGCCGTGATCCGTTCGGGTGTGAGGGTGTCGACGAGCCCGTTGTCGACGACCCCGGCGGCGTGGATCACGGACCGTACGGGGTGCCGGTCGAGCAGGTCGGCGAGGGCGGCCCGGTCGGCGGTGTCGCAGGCGGCGACGGTGACCGAGGCGCCGAGGGCGGTCAGTTCGTCCCGCAGGGCGGTGGCGCCGGGCGCGTCGGGGCCCCGGCGGCCGACGAGCAGCAGCTCCCGTACGCCGTGCCGGACGATCAGATGGCGGGCGACGACCGCGCCGAGACCGCCGGTACCGCCGGTGATCAGGACGGGTCCCTCGATGCCGCCGGTGGCCTCCGGGGCGGACGGGGCCGGGGTGTAGCGGGTGATCCGGGGCGCGGTGGGGTCGCCGTCGGTGAGGGTGAGTTCGGGTTCCCCGGTGGCGACGGCGGCGGCCAGCCGCCGCAGCGCCTCGGGCCCCCGGTCGCCGTCGGGCTCCTCGGCCCCGGCGGGGAGGTGGACCAGGACGATCCGGCCGGGGTGTTCGGCCGCCGCCGCGCGGACCAGGCCCGCGAGGGGCGCCCGGTCGAGCCCGGTGCCGAGGGTCACCACCAGCCGGGTGGCGGCGAGCCGGGGTTCGGCGAGCCAGTCGGTGAGGGTGGCGACCAGCCGGAGGGTGCCGTCGCGTACGGCGTCGGGGGCGGGCCCGTCGACCGGCGCGCAGTGGTGGACCAGGACCTCGGGGGCCGGGTCGGGGACCGTGCCGGGCGCGGGGTGGGCGGGCAGTCCGAGGCCGAGGAGGTCGGTGCCGAGTACCGCCCAGCCGTCGCCGGGAGTCCCGGTACCGCCGGGGGCCGTGACGGGCTCCTGGGCGACCCGGTACAGATGCCGGGGCGCGGCGGAGAGCCGGTCGGCCGATACGGGCCTGGCGACCAGTCCGGCGACCCGGGCCACCGGCCGCCCCTCGGTGTCGGTGACCGTGAGGGCGGTGGTGTCGGCGCCCGAGGGGGCGAGATGGACCCGGACGCGGGTGGCGCCGTCCGCGTACACCTCGACCCCGGTCCAGGCGAACGGCAGTACGGGCCGCTCGTCGGCGGCGCCCAGCAGCAGCGCGTGCCAGCAGGCGTCGTGGAGGGCGGGGTGCAGGGCGTAGCGGTCGCGGTCGGTGCTCTCGGGGAGTTCGACCTCGGCCCAGACCTCGTCCCCGGCGCGCCAGGCGGCGGTCAGGCCGTGGAACGCGGGCCCGTAGCCGTAGCCGCGGTCGGTGAGTTCGTCGTACGCGGCCGTCGTGTCGAGCGGTGTCGCGCCGGGCGGCGGCCAGGCCGCCGGACCCGGTACGGGCTCGGCTCCGGCTGCGGCGGGTGCGAGCCGTCCGGTGGCGTGCCGGGTCCACTCGCCGCCGTCGGGCCTGGAGTGGATCCGGATGTCCCGGTGGCCTTCGGCGCCGGGCGCGCCGACGTCGACGCGGAGGGCGACGGCGGTCTCCCCGGGGATGTGCAGGGGTGCCTCCAGCATGAGTTCGGCGACGACGGGTGTGCCCGCGCCGCGCCCGGCGCGTACCGCGAGTTCGACCAGGGCCGTGCCGGGCAGCAGGACCGTGCCGTGGATCTCGTGGTCGGCGAGCCAGGGGTGGGTCCGGACCGACAGGCGGCCGGTGAGGGCGAGGGTGTCGCCGTCGGGGGCGGGTACGACGGCGGCGAGCAGCGGATGGTCCGCGGTCTCCTGTCCGGCGGCGGCCACGTCGCCGGTGCCGGGCGGGGCCGTCAGCCAGTAGCGGCGCCGCTGGAAGGGGTACGTCGGCAGAGCGGCGGGCGCGGCGGGCGGCAGGACGGCCGCCCAGTCGACGCCGGTGCCCCGGGTCCACGCCTCGGCGATCCCGGTGGTGAGGGTGGCGGCCTGGTCGCGGTCGCGCCGCTGGAGGGCGGCGAAGACGCTGCCGTCGGCGCCGCTCTCCCGGCCCATGGCGGTGAGGACGGCGTCCGGGCCGACCTCCAGGAAGGTGTCGGTGCCCAGTTCCTCCATGCGTCGTACGGTGGCGGCGAACCGGACCGTGTCGCTGACGTGGGAGACCCAGAACTCGGGGTCGGTGACGTCTCCGGCGGCGACCACGGGGATCACCGGCTCATGGAGTTCGACGCCGGTGACGACCGTACGGAACGCGTCGAGCATCGGCGTCATCAGCGGTGAGTGGAAGGCGTGCGAGACGGTCAGCCGGGACGTCTTGCGGCCCTGGGCGGTGAAGTGGGCGGCGGCGGCCGTGACATCGGCGTCGGCGCCGGAGAGGACGAGGGACCGGGGTCCGTTGACGGCGGCGACGGAGACGGTGTCGGGGAGCAGCCCCTCGGTCTCCTCCTCGGCGGCCTGGACGGCGATCATCGCGCCGCCTTCGGGGAGCGCCTCCATCAGCGCGCCCCGGGCGGTGACCAGGGCGGCGGCGTCGGCCAGGGTGAGGACTCCGGCGGCGTGGGCGGCGGCCAGTTCGCCGACGGAGTGCCCGCCGACGTGGTCGGGCCGTACGCCCCAGCTCTCCAGCAGCCGGAAGAGGGCGACCTCGACGGCGAACAGGGCGGGCTGGGTCCAGCCGGTGCGGTTGAGCAGGGCGGCCTCGGGCGTGCCGGGGGCGGCCCACATCACGTCCTTCAGGGGCCGGTCGAGATGGGGTTCGAGGGCCGCGCACACCTCGTCGAGCGCGGCGGCGAACGCGGGGTGGCGGTGGTGGAGTTCCCGGCCCATCCCGGCGGACTGGGAGCCCTGGCCGGAGAAGAGGAGACCGAGGCCGCCGGGTGAGACGGCGCCGGTGACCACTCCGGGGCCCGTGGTGCCCTCGGCGAGGGCGGCGAGCCCGGCGGACGGCGTGCCGACGACGACGGCCCGCCGGTCGAACGCGGTCCGGGTGGTGGCGAGCGCGCGGGCCACGGCGGCGGCCGGGGCGGTGTCCAGGACCGGGAGCAGCCGGCTCGCCTGGTCGGCGAGGGCGTGCGGGGTCCGGGCCGACAGCGGCAGGGGTACGAGGGGTACGGCCGCCCCGGCTCCGGTCTCCGGTTCCTCGCCGGTCTCCGGTCCGGCGCCGGTCGCGGGGCCCTCCTCGGCCGAGGAGCCGACGGGCGCCTGTTCGAGCACCACATGGGCGTTGGTGCCGCTGATCCCGAACGAGGAGACACCCGCCCGGCGCGGCCGGTCCAGCTCGGGCCAGTCATGTGACTCGGTGAGGAGCTCCACGGCGCCCTCGGTCCAGTCGACCTGCTCGGACGGCCGGTCGACGTGGAGGGTGCGGGGCAGGGTGCCGTGCCTCATCGCGAGGACGGACTTGATGACGCCCGCGACTCCGGCGGCGGCCTGGGTGTGCCCCAGGTTGGACTTGACCGAGCCGAGCCACAGGGGCCGGTCGGCCGGGCGCTCGCGCCCGTAGGTGGCGAGCAGGGCCTGTGCCTCGATCGGGTCGCCGAGCCGGGTCCCCGTACCGTGCGCCTCGACCAGGTCGACATCGGCGGCGGCCAGTCCAGCGTCGGCCAGCGCCGCGCGGATCACCCGCTGCTGGGAGGGCCCGTTGGGGGCGGTGAGCCCGTTGGACGCGCCGTCCTGGTTGACCGCGGAGCCCCGGACCACGGCCAGGACCTCGTGCCCGTTGCGTACGGCGTCGGAGAGCCGTTCCAGGACGAGCAGTCCGACGCCCTCGGACCAGCCGGTGCCGTCGGCAGCGTCGGCGAACGGCTTGCAGCGGCCGTCGGAGGCGAGCCCGTTCTGCCGGGCGAACTCGATGAACGTGCCCGGGGTCGACATCACGGTCACTCCGCCCGCCAGGGCGAGGGAGCACTCCCCCGCCCGCAGCGATCTGGCCGCCCAGTGCAGCGCCACCAGCGACGACGAGCAGGCGGTGTCGACGGTGACCGCCGGGCCCTCCAGTCCGAGGGTGTAGGCGACCCGGCCGCTGACGACACTGTTGAGGGTGCCGTTGCCGAAGTAGCCGATGAGGTCGTCGGGGACGGTGGTGAGGTTGCTGCCGTAGTCGCGGTACATGACGCCCGCGAAGATGCCGGTATCGGTGCCGTGCAGGGACGCCGGGTCGATCCCGGCGCGTTCGACGGCCTCCCAGGAGGCTTCCAGCAGCAGCCGCTGCTGCGGGTCCATGGCGAGGGCCTCGCGGGGCGAGATGCCGAAGAACTCGGCGTCGAACTCGGCGGCGCCGTCGAGGAAGCCGCCCTCGGCGGTGTACGACTGGCCGGGATCGGTGCCGTGCAGGGCCGCCAGGTCCCAGCCCCGGTCGGCGGGGAACGGGGAGACCGCGTCCACGCCGTCGGCGACCAGCCGCCACAGGTCGTCGGGTGACGCGACCCCGCCCGGGTAGCGGCAGCTCATACCGACGATGACGATCGGATCGTCGTCGGCGGCGGCCCGGCCGACGACACCGGCGGCGACCGGGGCCGGAGCCGGGGCGGGGGCGACGACGGCCGCGAGATGGGCGGCGAGCGCCTTGGGCGTGGGGTGGTCGAAGACCAGGGTGGCGGGCAGCCGGGTGCCGGTGGCCGCGCCCAGCCGGTTGCGGAGTTCGACGGCGGTCAGCGAGTCGAAGCCGAAGTCGGAGAAGGCGCGCCGGGGTTCGACGTCGGCGCCGCCGTCGTGGCCGAGTACGGCCGCGACCTCGGTCCTGACCAGCTTGAGGGCGAATGCCTCCCGCTGGTCGGCGGGGAGGGCGGCGAGCCGGGCCGCGAAGGCGCCCCGGTCGGTGCCGCCGGTGGTCTCCCGGCGGGCGGGGCGGCGGATCAGGTCGCGCAGTACGGGCGGGAGTTCACCGGTACGGGCGCGCAGGGCCGCCGGGTCGAGCCGGACGGGCGCGGGGGCGGCGGTGTCGGCGGCCAGGGCGGCGTCGAAGAGGGCGAGGCCGTCGGCCGTGGTCAGTACGGCGATCCCGGCGCGTGCCAGCCGATCGCGGTCGGTTTCGCCCAGCCGGGCCGCCATGCCGTCCTCGCCCCACGGGCCCCACGCCATGGAGACGGCGGGCAGGCCGAGGGCGCGGCGGTGGGCGGCGAGGGCGTCGAGGAAGACATTGGCTGCGGCGTAGTTGCCCTGTCCGGCGGCGTCGAGTGAGCCCGCGACGGACGAGAAGAGGACGAACATCCGGAGCTCTCCGGCGAGTTCGTGGAGATGCCAGGCGGCGTCGGCCTTGGGCCGGAAGACGGTGTCGATCCGGTCCGCCGTGAGGGATTCGGTGGTGCCGTCGTCGAGGACGGCGGCGGCGTGCACGATGCCGTCGACGGGGTGGTCGGCGAGGAGCCGGGCGACCGCGTCGCGGTCGGCGACATCGGCCGCCGCGATCACCACGGACGCCCCGAGACCGGACAGCTCCTCCTTCAGTTCGACGGCGCCCGGGGCTTCCTCGCCCCGACGGCTCACCAGGACCAGCCGGGACACCCCGTGCCGGACCACCAGATGCCGCGCCACCGCCGCGCCCAGACCGCTGGTGCCGCCGGTGACCAGGACCGATTCGGGTACGTCGACGGGGCCGGTGGTCGCGGACCGGGTCCAGCGGGGTACGCGTACGGCCGGACCGCCGATCGCGGTCTCCGGCTCACCGGTGCCCAGGGCGCGGCGTAGTTCCTCCTCCGTGACGTCGGCCCCGGCGGGCGCGTCGATCAGCAGGAACCGGCCGGGGTGTTCGGCCTGTGCGGCCCGGACGAGCCCCCACACGGGGGCCGTCACGGGTACGGGACCGGCGTCGCCCGCGACGGCGTCCTCGGTGAGGAGGGCGAGCCGCGCCCCGGCGAACCGCTCGTCGGCGAGCCAGCCGTGCAGCGCGTCCAGCGCCCGGGCGGTCGCGGCCCGCGCGGCTTCGGGCACCCCGGGCCGCTCGGGCGCGGTGAGCCGCAGCACGACCACGCCGTCGACGGCTGCTTCGGGCCGGTCGGGGTCGAGCGGCTCCTTCAGATCGTCCACGACGGCCAGCGGCCCGGCGTACGGTTCGGCCGCCGGACGCTCGGTCCAGTGGGTGGCGTACAGCGTGCCGCCGCCCGTACCGACGTGGTCGGCGGTGACGACCCGGCTGGCCAGGGACTCCACCACGGCGACCGGCGCCCCGGTCTCCGGGTCGGCGAGCAGTACGGAGATCGCGCCGTCGGTCCGGCGGGCCAGCCGGACCCGCAGCCGGGTCGCGCCCGGGGCGAGTACGGCGACACCGCGCCAGGCGAACGGCAGGGTCGCCCCGGCCTCGTCGAGGAAGGCGCCCGCGTGCAGGGCGGCGTCGAGCAGCGCCGGATGGACGCCGTAGCCGTCGACGGCGGTCTCCTCGGGGAGTTCGATCTCGGCGTGGACCTCCCCTTCGGCCCGCCAGACCGCCCGCAGTCCGGTGAAGAGGGGGCCGTACGCGACCCCGGCGTCCGCGAGGAGTTCGTACGCGTCCTCGGGGTCGGCCGGAAGCGCCCCGGGCGGCGGCCATACGGTGAGCGTCCCGGCTTCCGGGGTCCGGCCGGTGAGGGTGCCGGTCGCGTGCTCGGTCCAGGGTTCGCCGGTGGTCCGGCCGTGGACGGCGACGGACCGCAGCCCGGCGGGGTCGGGTTCGCCGACGGTGACCCGGATCCGGACCTCCCCGTCGGCGGGGACCACGAGGGGCGCGTTGAGGGTGAGTTCGTCCACGGTCGGGGCGCCGAGGTGGGCGCCCGCGTGGCGGGCGAGTTCGACCAGGGCGGCGCCGGGCAGCAGGACCGTGCCGTGGACGGTGTGCTCGGCCAGCCAGGGGTGGGTGTCCCGGGCGAGCCGGCCGGTGAACACGGCGCCGTCGGTGTCGACCTGGTCGATTACGGCGGCGAGCAGCGGGTGTCCGGCCGGGTCCTGCCCGGACGCGGTGACGCCCGCGCCCGGGTCGGTCCGCTCCAGCCAGTAGCGGCGGCGCTGGAAGGGGTACGTCGGCAGGACCAGGTCCCGGGCCTCGGGCCGGTCGGCGACGATCCGGGTCCAGTCGACGGACCCGCCCCGGACCCAGATCCGGGCCAGCGCCTCGACCAGGGCGGCGGCCTCGTCACGGTCGCGGCGGGAGACGGGGGCGAAGACGGCGTCCTCGCCCTCGGCGCAGTGCGCGGCCAGCCCCGACAGGACCCCGTCGGGGCCGACTTCGACGAAGGTGGTGACGCCTCGGGCCTCCATGCCCCGGACGGCGTCCATGAACCGGACGGCGTCCCGGATGTGGTCCACCCAGAATTCCGGCGCGGCGACTTCTCCGGCCGCGACCACGGGGATCCGGGGCTGATGGAACGTCAGCTCCTCGGCCACCGTACGGAACTCTTCGAGTACGGGCTCCATCAGGGACGAATGGAAGGCGTGGGAGACCTTCAGCCTGCGGGTCCGGCGGCCCAGCGCCTCGAACCCGGCCACGACCGCCAGCACCTCGTCCTCGACGCCCGACAGCACCACGGAGCGGGGGCCGTTGACCGCGCCCAGGGAGACCCCGGCTCCGAGCTTCGGGGTGATCTCCGCCTCGGTGGCCTCGACGGCGACCATCACTCCGCCGGTCGGCAGGGCGTCCATCAACCGGCCGCGTTCCCGGACGAGCCGGCAGGCGTCGCCCAGCGACAGCACCCCGGCGACATGGGCCGCCGCGATCTCACCGACCGAATGGCCGCCGACCGCGACCGGTGCCACACCCAGCGACTCCAGCAGCCGGAACTGCGCCACCTGCACCGCGAACAGGCCCTGCTGGGCCCAGACGGTACGGGCCAGCGCGTCCGCGTCACCGTCCCATACGACACTGCTCAGCTCGGGGTCGAGCCCGGCGGCCACCGCGTCGAAGGCCGCCGCGAACACCGGGAACCGGTCGTACAGTCCGCGCCCCATCCCGACCCACTGCGACCCCTGGCCCGAGAACAGCAGACCGACGGAGCCGGGGGTGACCGAGCCTGTCAGCACTCCAGGGGCTTTGGTGTCGCCCGCCGCCAGGGCCGTGAGGCCGGTGGTGAGCGCGGCCCGGTCCTCGCCCCAGGCCACGGCCCGGTGTTCCAGGCCGGAGCGGGTGGTGGCGAGGGCCCGGCCGACGGCCGCCGGGTCGGTATCGGTGAGGGTTGCGCCGATCAGTCCGGCCAGTTCGGCGACGGCGCCGGGGGCCCGGCCGGACAGCACCAGCGGCAGGGGTACGGCTCCGGCCGCCTCCGGTGTCTCGTCGTCGGCGGCGGGTACGGGCGCTTCGGGGGCCTGTTCCACGATCACATGGGCGTTGGTGCCGCTGATCCCGAACGAGGAGACACCCGCCCGGCGCGGCCGGTCCAGCTCGGGCCAGTCACGGGCGGCGGTGAGGAGTTCCACGGCCCCCGCCGACCAGTCGACCTCGGGCGTGGGCCGGTCGACGTGCAGGGTGCCGGGGAGCACGCCGTGCTCCATCGCCAGCACCATTTTGATGATCCCGGCGATCCCGGCGGCGGCCTGCGCGTGGCCGATGTTGGACTTGACGGAGCCCAGCAGCAGCGGCCGGTCCCCGGGCCGGTCCTGGCCGTAGGTGGCGAGCAGGGCCTGTGCCTCGATCGGGTCGCCGAGCCGGGTCCCCGTACCGTGGCCCTCGACGGCGTCGACATCGGCGGTCGCCAGCCCGGCGGAGGCCAGCGCCGCGCGGACCACCCGCTGCTGGGACGGTCCGTTGGGGGCGGTGAGCCCGTTGGAGGCGCCGTCCTGGTTGATCGCGGAGCCCCTGACGACACCCCATATGCGGTGGCCGTTGCGGATCGCGTCGGAGCGCCGCTCCAACAGCAGGACGCCCGCGCCCTCGGACCAGCCGGTGCCGTCGGCGGCGCCCGCGAAGGACTTGCAGCGGCCGTCGGCGGCGAGGCCCCGCTGCCGGGAGAACTCGACGAACATGTCCGGGGTCGACATCACGGCGACCCCGGCGGCCAGGGCGAGGGACGATTCACCGGACCGCAGGGACTGGGCCGCGAGATGCAGCGCCACCAGCGACGACGAGCAGGCCGTGTCGACGGTGACCGCCGGGCCCTCCAGACCGAAGGTGTAGGAGACGCGGCCCGAGACGAGGCTGCCGCCGCTGGCACTGGTCGCGTAGTCGTGGTGCATCAGACCCGCGAAGATCCCGGTCGGGGTGCCCTTGAGCGCCTCGGGGTCGATCCCGGCCCGCTCGAACACCTCCCAGGAGAGTTCCAGCAGCATCCGCTCCTGGGGGTCCATGACCAGGGCCTCGCGCGGGGAGATCCCGAAGAATCCGGCGTCGAACCCGGCGACATCGGCCAGGAAGCCGCCTTCCTTGGTGTACGACTTCCCGGGTACGCCCGGCTCGGGGTCGTAGAGCCCTTCGAGGTCCCAGCCCCGGTCGCCGGGGAATCCGCCGACGGCGTCCACACCGTCCGCGACCAGCCGCCACAGATCCTCCGGCGACCGCACCCCGCCCGGATAGCGGCAGCTTATCCCCACGATCACCACCGGATCGTCGGCGTCGGCGAGCGGCGCGGCGGCCGGCCGGTGGGGGTCGTCGGCGGTGCCGAGGAGTTCGTCGCGGAGGAAGCGGGCGAGCACGGTCGGGGTGGGGTGGTCGAAGACGAGGGTGGCGGGCAGCCGCAGCCCCGTCGCGGCGGCCAGCCGGTTGCGGAGTTCGACGGCGGTCAGCGAGTCGAAGCCGAACTCGCGGAAGGCGCGGCGCGGGTCGACGGCGTCGACACCGGTATGGCCGAGTACGGCGGCGGCCCGGGTCCGGACCAGGTCGAGGAGGTGTGCCTCGCGGTCGGCGGGGTCAAGGGCGGCGAGTTCGCGGCGCAGGGCACCGGTCGTCGTGGTGGCGGTGGCCGTTCCGGCGACCCGGCGGCGTACCACCGGGACGAGACCGCGGAAGACGGCGGGTGCCGTGTCGCCGAGGGCCCGTACGGCGGCCGTGTCCAGCCGGACGGCGGCCACGACGGGTTCGTCCCGGGCGAGGGCGGCGTCGAAGAGGGCGGTGCCCTCGTCGGAGGCGAGCGGGAGGACGCCGTCGCGGGCGATCCGCTCCCGGTCGGCGGCGCCGAGATGGCCCGTCATACCGCCGGGCCGGTCCCACAGGCCCCAGGCAATGGAGTGCGCGGGGAGTCCGAGGGTACGGCGGTGGACGGCGAGGGCGTCCAGGGCGGCGTTGGCGGCACTGTAGTTGGCCTGGCCGGGGCTGCCGGTGAGGGACGCGAAGGACGAGAAGAGCACGAAGTGGGTCAGCGGCAGCCCGGCGGTCAGTTCGTGCAGCTGCCAGGCGGCGTCCGTCTTGGGCCGGAGCACGGTGTCCACGTGGTCGGGGGTCAGCGCTGCCAGGGTGGCGTCGGCGAGTACCCCGGCGGCGTGGACGACGGCGGTGACGGGATGTTCTCCGGGTACGGCGGCCAGGGCCGCGGCCAGCGCGTCCCGGTCGGCGGTGTCGCAGGCGACGGCGGTGATCTCGGCGCCGGAGCCGTCGAGGCCGTCCGGGGTCCGGCCGCTCCGGCTGAGCAGCAGCAGCCGCCGGACGCCGTGCCGGGTGACGAGGTGGCGGACGATCTCGCCGCCGACGGTTCCGGCGGCGCCGGTGACGACGACCGTGCCGTCGGGGTCCCAGGCGGCCCCTTCGGGGGCGCCGTCGGCGCCTGGGAGGGGGGCGAGCCTCGGCAGATGGAGACCGCCGTCGCGGAGCGCCGTCTCGGGTTCGGCGAGGGCGACGGCGGCGGTCAGGGCACGGACGGACGCCGGGTCGTGGTCGAGGTCGGCGAGCAGGAAACGGCCCGGCTCCTCGATCCGGGCGGTCCGCAGCAGTCCCTGGACGGCGGCGGCGGCCGGGTCGCCGTCGAAGCCGCCCCGGACGACGACGACCAGGGTGGCGTGGGTGAACCGGTCGTCGGCGAGCCATTCCTGGAGCGCGGCCAGGGTGTCGGCGGTGGCGCGCCGGACCTCGTCCGCCCCGGTGCCGCCGGGGACGGGCAGGACGACGACATCGGCTCCGGCGGCCCCGTCGAGGCCGGTGGCGCGGGGCGCCCCGGTGGCGGCGGCGATCTCGGCGGCGAGGGCGTCGCCGTCGGCGCCGAGGACGGCCCAGCGGCCCCGGAGGGCGGTCGGCACGCCGCCGGGCGCGGGGGTGAGAACGGTCCGGTACAGATCACGGCCGGTGCCAGCCCCGGCGGCCGGGACGTCGCCGAGGGGGCGTACGGTCAGCGCGCCGATAGACGCCACGGGCGCTCCGGCGGGGTCGGCGATCTCCAGGGCGACGGTGTCGGGTCCGGTGGGCCGGATCGCGATCCGCAGGTCGGTGGCGCCGGTGGCGTACAGCTCGACAGCCGCGAAGGAGAACGGCAGTTCGGGCCCGTCGGCGGGTTCGTCGCCGAGGCCGACGGCGTGCAGGGCGGCGTCGAGGAGCGCCGGATGGAGTCCGAAGCGGCCCGCCCGGGCGCGCGGCTCGTCGGGGAGGGCGGCCTCGGCGAAGATCTCGTCGCCCCGGCGCCAGGCGGCCTTCAGGCCCCGGAAGGCGGGGCCGTATTGGAGCCCGGAGGCGGCGAGCCGTTCGTAGACGGCGTCGGTGCCGGTATCGGCGTGGAGGGGTTCGGCGCCGGTGGGGGGCCAGGCGGTGAGGTCGTACGAGGGCCGGGTCCCGGTCGCGCCGAGGGTGCCGGTGGCGTGTGCGGTCCACGGCAGTCCGGGCGGGGCGTCGTCGGGCCGGGAGTAGACGGTGAAGCTCCGGTGGCCCTCGGCGCCTTCGGCGGGGGCGTGGACCTGCACCTGGACGGCGACGGCGCCGCGTACGGGCAGTGGCAGGGGCGCGGTGAGGGTCAGTTCCTCCAGGTGCGGCAGTCCGGTCTGCTCCCCGGCGCGCAGCGCCAGCTCCACGAAGGCGGTTCCGGGCAGCAGGGGCGTGCCGGTGACGGCGTGGTCGGCGAGCCAGGGGTGGGAGTTGAGGCCGATCCGGCCGGTGAGGGTGGTGCCCTCGCCGGAGGCGAGTTCGACGGCCGCGCCGACGAGGGGGTGTCCGGTGGGGACGAGACCGACGGAGCCCATGTCGCCGGGGGCGCCCGCGCCGTCGTCGGCGTCGCCGATCCAGAACCGGCGGCGCTGGAAGGCGTACGTGGGCAGGTCGACCGGGTATCCGGTGCCGCGTGGGCCGCCGTCGAGTACGGCGGTCCAGTCGAGGTCGACGCCCTGGGACCAGAGTTCACCGGCGGAGCGCAGGAAGCGGTCCCGGCCGCCTTCGCCGCGCCGCAGGGAGCCCACGACGACGCCGGGCGTCCCGGCGGCTTCGAGGACGTCGAGGACTCCGGGGACGAGGACGGGATGGGCGCCGGCCTCGACGAAGGCGCCGAAACCCGCGGCGGCGAGGCCCGCGACGGCGTCGGCGAAGCGTACGGTGCCGCGCAGGTTGCGGTACCAGTAGGCGGCGTCGAGCGCCGTTCCCTCCGTCCAGCCGGCGTCGACGGTGGAGTAGAGCCCGGTCCGGCCGGGGCGGGGGGCGACGGGGGCGAGGACCCGGGCGAGTTCGGCCTCGATCCGCTCGACATGGGCGGAGTGGGAGGCGTAGTCGACGGCGATCCGACGGACCCGCAGGCCCTCCGCCTCGGCCCAGGCGACGACCTGGTCGAGTCCGTCGGTGTCACCGGCGACGACGACGGACGCCGGGCCGTTGACGGCGGCGACGGAGACGCCGTCGGGCAGTGCGCCCTCGATACGTTCGAGGGGGGCGGCGACGGACGCCATTCCGCCGTGTCCGGCGAGGGATTCGGCGATCACCCGGGAGCGGAGGGCGACGATCCGGGCGCCGTCGTCCAGGGAGAGGGCGCCGGAGACGACGGCCGCCGCGATCTCGCCCTGGGAGTGGCCGACGACTCCGCCGGGGCGGACCCCGACGGACTCCCACAGCGCCGCCAGGGAGACCATCACCGCGAACGACAGCGGCTGCACCACATCCACCCGCTCCAGTGACGCGGCGCCTTCGGCCTCGTACACGACATCGCGTACGGACCAGTCCACGAACTGCTCCAGGGCGTCCGCGCACTCCCCCAGCCGGGCCGCGAACACCTCGGACTCCCGGGCGAGCCCGGCGGCCATCCCGGCCCACTGGGCGCCCTGCCCGGGGAAGACCAGGGC
>NZ_JBFADP010000085.1:0-24992 GCF_040641415.1 Streptomyces sp. NPDC020875
CACACCTACAACCACCACCGCAGCCACACCGCACTCGACGGACACCCACCCATCAGCCGCGTTAACAACCCTGCGGGTCAATACACCTAGGGGCGATGCCGGTGATCCTCGGCCAGAACCAGTACGGCAAGGCGGAGAACCGTGTGGTGCGGATCGTCCGCGACGGCGACACCCACCACATCAAGGACCTCAGCGTCTCCGTCGCCCTCGGCGGTGACATGGCGGAGACCCACTACTCCGGCTCCAACGCCGCCGTCCTGCCGACCGACACCATGAAGAACACGGTCTTCGCCTTCGCCAAGGAGTACGGCATCGACTCCGCCGAACAGTTCGGCATCCGGCTGGCCCGGCACTTCGTGATCTCCCAGCGGGCCGTACACCGGGCCCGGATAAGAATCGAGGAGTACGCGTGGGAGCGCGTCGCCGACTCCGGAACGTACCCCGATACGCGTTCCGGTACGCCCTCCGGACGGTCGGGCCCGGATTCCGCACGCCACTCCTTCGTCCGCGCGGGACGGGAGACCCGGCTCGCCCGGATCGGCTACGACGGCGCGTCCTGGGAGGTGATCTCCGGGCTGACCGGGCTGACGGTCCTCAACACCACGGACTCCGAGTTCCGGGGTTACGCCACGGACCGGTACACCACCTTGGAGGAGGCGCACGACCGGATCCTGGCGACCGAAGTCACCGCCCGCTGGCGCTACGGCTGGACCTCGGACGAGCGCCCGGCGCCCGACTGGGAGACGTCGTACGCCAAGGCGCGCCGCCATATCCTGGACACCTTCGCGCGAACCTACTCCCGCTCCCTGCAACAGACGCTCTACCGCATGGGTTCGCGGGTGATCGAGGAGCGGAGCGAGATCGACGAGATCCGGTTCTCGCTCCCCAACAAACACCACTTCCTGGTCGACCTCGAACCCTTCGGGCTGACCAATGACAACGAGGTCTACCTCGCCGCCGACCGGCCCTACGGGCTGATCGAGGCGACCGTGCTGCGGGACGGCGCCGACGCGGCCATTCCGGTGGACCTGACCAACCTCTGACCCCCCGCTCTCCGGCCGAGGCCATGGCGGAGCCGGAGCGACGGGCCGTCAGAGCGAGCGGAATCGGAGGGACCGGACATCCCGGAGCAATACGAGACCGAGACGGCGGCGGGCGCGGCGGAGCCGCGGCTCGTCATCGAGAACTGCGCCGTCGCGACGGTCGACGCTCACGACACCGAGTACGCCACCGGTCATGTCGTCGTCCGCGGCGACCGGATCGAGGCGATCGGACCGGGCCCCGCACCCGGCCGACCCGGGGGCCCGGTCCGCCGGATCGACGGCACCGGCCAACTCGTCACACCCGGTCTGATCAACACCCATCACCACTTCTACCAGTGGCTCACGCGGGGCCTCGCCACCGAACACCACCTCTTCGACTGGCTGGTCGCGCTCTACCCCGTCTGGGCGCGGATCGACGAACCCATGGTCCGCGCCGCGGCCGAGGGGTCACTGGCGACGATGGCCCTCGGCGGGGTCACCACCGCCGCCGACCACCACTACGTCCATCCGCGCGGCGCCGGGGACCTCACCGGCGCGATCGTCGGCACCGCCCGGGAGATCGGCGTACGGCTCACCCTGGCCCGGGGCTCCATGGACCGGGGCGCCGCCGACGGCGGACTGCCGCCCGACTTCGCGGTGGAGAGCCTGGACGGCGCGCTGGCCGCCACCGAGGAGGCGATCGACCGGCACCACGACCCGGCGCCCGGCGCGATGACCAGGATCGCCGTCGCGCCCTGCTCCCCGTTCTCCGTCTCCACCGAGCTGATGCGCGAAGGCGCGGCCCTCGCCCGCCGGAAGGGCGTACGGCTGCACACCCACGGCTCCGAGACCGTCGAGGAGGAACGGTTCTGTCATGAGCGGTTCGGGATGGGGCCCACCGACTACTTCGCCGAGACCGGCTGGCTCGGCGACGACGTCTGGCTGGCCCACTGCGTCCATCTGAACGGCGCCGACATCGCCGCCTACGCCCGAACCGGAACCGGCGTCGCGCACTGCCCGTCCTCCAACGCCCGGCTCGCCGCCGGGATCGCGCCGGTCCCCGAACTGCTCGCCGCCGGGGTGCCCGTCGGTCTCGGCGTCGACGGCACCGCGTCCAACGAGACCGGGGAACTCCATACCGAACTCCGCAACGCGCTCCTGGTCGGACGGCTCGGCGGCCGCCGGGCCACGGCCCTGACCACCCGTCAAGCACTGCGGCTCGGTACCTACGGCGGGGCCCGCGTCCTGGGCCGCCAGACGGAAACCGGCTCCCTGGAGCCCGGCAAACTCGCCGATCTGGTGCTGTGGCGGCTGGACACCCTGGCCCATTCCTCCATCGCCGACCCGGTGGCCGCGCTCGTCCTGGGCGCCCCGGCTCCCGTCACGCTCTCCCTCGTGGGCGGCCGGCCCGTTGTCGAGGACGGCCGTCTGGTGACGGTGGACGAAGCCGCGATCGCCCGGGCCACCCGCGCGGAGGCCGGACGGCTCGCGGGACTCGCCGACGCCGATTAGGTACGTATCGCGGGCGGTCGGGGGAGGGGCGGCCCCGGCCGGACCCGGCTGCCCTGCGGTTCCTTGAGCCCTGTCGGTGCCGGTGCCGTCGGTGCTGCGGGTTCTTTGAGCCCTGCCGGTGCCGTCGGTCCGCCGGTCCGCTGGTCCGGTCGGGATGTCAGACCCTCGTGGGATGCTCGGCAGCATGGATCTCGAACGGGTTTTCGTCGGTATCGACGCCGTGCGCTGGGCCGAAGTCGAGCACGCCTACGGCGCCGCTGAGGACGTTCCCGGGCTGCTGCGGGCCCTCGCGGGCGACGCCGACGAGGCGTCCGAGGCCCTCGACGAACTGTGGGGGAGCATCGTCCATCAGGGGACGGTGTACGGGGCGAGCGCCGAGGCCGTGCCGTTCCTCGCCCGGCTGGCCGCCGCCGGAGTGCGCCCCGCCGAACTCCTCGCCCTGCTCGGCGCGATCGCCGCGGGCATCGAGGACGGCGGACCGGTCGGGCCCGTCCCCGCCGCCGAATGCCGGGCCGCCGTGGCCGCCCGGCTCCCGCTGATCCTGCCGCTGACCGACGACCCGGACGCCCGGATCCGGCGGGCCGCGATCTGGGCCGCCGGGGCGACCGCCGACCCCGCCGCCCTGCCCGCCCTGCACCGTCGCCGCGCGCAGGAGAAGGACCCCGTCGCCCGAGCCGAGCTGCTGGCGGCGCTGGCCAGGACCGACCCGGCCGGTGCGGTGGAACGGGCCCGGGAGACCCTGGCCGACGGCGACTGCCCCCAGGCCCGGCTCACGGCCCTGGTGACCGTCGCCGAGGCCGGAGCGGTCTGGACGGAGAGCCACCGGGACGCCCTGCTGTCGCTGCTGCCCGCCGCCCCGCTGGTCTCCGGCCGGTTCGCCGCCGCCTACGGCGCGCCCCTGCGCCATGTGGTCGACGTCCTGCTGGCCCGGGACACCGAACCCGACCGCGCGGCGGCGTACGAAATGGTCGAATCGGCGCTCCGGCTCCCCGGCGGCGACGCCCGTGCCGAAGCCCTCTGGGCCGCCGAACACCTCTGCGCGGTCTCCCGCGGGGCGCCGCCCCGGCTCGCGCCCGTCCTGGTCTCCCTCCTCGACGATCCCGCCTTCCCGCACACCGCGTCGCTCCTCCCGGTCCTCGAACGGCTCGGCGACCACGCGGCGGGCGCCGCGCCCGCCCTCGCGGCCCTGGCCGAAGGCGGCGGCGAACTCGCCCCGCGGGCCCTGGAAGTACTGGCCGGGATCACCCCGGCCGGGGCCGCCCGTCTCCTCGACAGCGACCTCGGCGCCCGGGGCCGTACCGTCGCCGTCCTCGTCGAGCGGGCACCCGCCGTCGGCGCCCTGCCCCTGGCCTACACACCCGAACTGCTCAACTCCATCCGGATCGCCCTGACCTCGATCGACACCGGCTGGAGCCCGGCGCACCCCGCCCCCCGGCTCGCCGGGCGGCAGCTCGCGGACCGGCTCACCGCCTGGGGCGGACTCGCCGCCGCCGCCCTGCCCGAACTGACGGCGCTGTTCACCCGGGCCCCCGCGGAGTTCGCCCCGGCCGTCGTCGCGGTCTGCCCGCCCGAGGCCCGCCGGGAGACCGCCGACCTGCTCCGGCGGACCGTGTCGGCCGGAGCGCCCGCCGACCGGTACGCCGCCGCCGACGCCCTGCACGCCCTCACCGGGGAGACCGAGCCCCTGACCGACCTGCTCCAGGAGGCGCTGACCGGCGGGTCCGACGCCCTGCCGACCCGGGAGCGCGTCGCCGTCGCCGCGGCGGGGCTCGGCTCCGGCGGACTGGTGCTGATACCCCGGCTGCGGGCCGCCCTCGCCGGTCCCGCGCCCGACGCGCCCGACGCCGAACTCCTCGCCGACACGGCCACGGGCACGGCGCTGGCCCGGATCACCGGCGACCCCGGTGCGGCGGTCGCCGTCCTCCAGGACGTACTCACCGCGGCGGCGGGCCGCCGGAGGCCCCAGGTCACCCACCGCTGCGCCGGGGCCGCCGCCGAACTCGGCCCGGCGGCCCGGCCCCTGGTCCCGGCGCTGACGGCCCTCCTCGACACGGCGTGCGTCGTTCCGGCCGTGATCCTGGCGCTGCGCGCGATCGGGGCGCCACCGCCCGGCGCGGCCCGCCTCGTCATCGACTGCCTCGAACGGGGTATCGAACCGGCCGACTGTCTCGCCGCGTTGGAGCGGCTGGGCGCCGAGGCGCTGACCCCCGCCGACACGGCCCGGCTGACCGACCTCGCGGAACGCGACCGCCGCGTCCCGGACCCGCTCGCCGCCGAGCGGGCCGTCCGGACCGACGACGAACTCCGCGCCGGAATACGGGCCCTGCTGGCGACGGCGTCCGGGACGGCCGGACCGGGCCGTCCCGGCACTCCGGTCGCGGCCCCGGCCGGAGTGCCGATACCGGGGTGACCCGGACGCCCGGGCTACCGGGGTGACCAGTCCGGGCGCCGCCCGCTCAGGGCGACGACCCGGTCGAGCAGCGGCGCGTCAGCCGCGACGGGGACGGGCGGACCGAAGATCGTGCCCCGGGTCGGATCGTCCTCCCCGGCCGCCGCCAGCAGGTCGTACGCGACCCGGAGCCCGTCCTCCGGCGGGTCGTACGGCTGCCCGGTGGCCACCGCCAGATCCCAGCCGTGGACGATCAGCTCGTCCAGAGCGACCCGCCCGGCGATCCCGGCGGGCATCGTGACGCCCCCGGCCCTGGTCATGCCCTCCCACGCCTCGGGACGGCTCCAGGCCGTCGCCAGCTCCCTCAGCCGGACCGGCAGCACATCCCGCCAGTCCCGCTCCAGGACGGGCCGGGCGCTGTCCGGCGCGGTGTTCGTGGTCGGCCCCAGATCCTTGCGCCCGGCGTCCCGGAAGGCGGTCGCCAGCATCGACAGATGCCCCAGCAGCTCCCGTACCGCATAGTCGGGACAGGGCGTGGGGGCTTCGAGCCGGGCGTCGTCCACACCTCCGAGCAGGCGTACGACCGCGTCGGCGGCGGGGCGGAGAGCGGGCGCGGGGGCCGGGGCAGGGGGCTGTGTCGAGTCCATATGAACAGAGACTCGGGCACGGCCGGGAAATCATCGCGGACCACGCCGACGCGATCCGGTATGCCATCGGCAATGGGTGGAACCACCACGCCCCGGGACGTTTCGGGAGACCACCCGGGGTCGGCGGGCCGCGAGGCGTAGGTTAGCCTTGCCTAAGTATGTAACCCCGTGGTGCGACGACGCGCGGCGGGACGGACCAGGCTCGGGCGGAGGACGCGGTGGGGGCGAAACATCTCTCGCGGCACTCCGTCCTGGGCCGCTCCGCCCTCCGCCAGCGGCGCGATCTCGCGATCGCCTGGAGCGTCGGCGCCGCCCACCAGACCGGTGAGGCCCTGGTCCCGGTACTGATCGGGGTCGTGATCGACCGGGGTATCGCCGAGGGCGACGGCTCCGGTCTGCTGATCGGCCTCGGAGTGCTCGCGGTCGTCTATCTGCTGCTGTCGTTCGGGTTCCGGTTCGGCGCCCGCGCGGGCGAGCGCGCCGCCGAGAACGCCGCGCACCGGCTCCGTACCGAACTGACCGCCCGGATCCTCGCGCCCGGCGGCGGCGCGGACACCGGCCGCCTCCCCGGTGAGCTGACGAATATCGCCACCGAGGACGCCAAGCGCGTCGGCGCGGCCCTGATGGCACTGGTCCTCGGCGGCTGGGCGCTGACCGGCCTGCTGGTGAGCGCGATCCTGCTGCTGCGGATCTCGGTACTCCTCGGCCTCGTCGTCCTCGTCGGCACCCCGCTGCTGCTGTGGGCGGGCCATCTGCTCAGCAAACCGCTGGAGCGGCGGAGCGCCGCCGAGCAGGAGCGGGCCGCGCATGCCTCCGGTGTGGCCGCCGATCTCGTCGCGGGCCTGCGGGTACTGAAGGGCATCGGCGCCGAACCCGCCGCCGTCGCCCGCTACCGGCGGACCAGCCGCGCCTCGCTCACCGCGACCCTGGCCGCCGCCCGCGCCCAGGCCGCGCAGAACGGCATGGTCCTCGCCCTGACCGGGGTCTTCATCGCCCTGGTCGCCCTCGTCGGCGGACGGCTCGCCGCCCGGGGCGACATCACCCTCGGCGAACTGGTCGCGGCGGCCGGGCTCGCCCTCGTCCTCATCGCCCCGCTCTCCCTCTTCTCCTACGTCAACGCCGAACTGGCGCAGGGCCGGGCGTCCGCCGACCGGATCGCGTCCGTACTCGACGCGCCCCCGGCCGTGACCGCCGCTACGGCCCCCGCCACCACCCCCGTCCGGGGCGGAATCCGGCTGCGCGGAATCTCGTACGGCCCCCTCGGCGGACTCGATCTCGAACTGCGCCCCGGGTCCTTCACCGGGATCGTCACCACCGACCCGGCGGACGCCGAGGCCCTGCTCGCCGTGCTGGCCCGCCGCCACGACCCCGACGCCGGTACCGCCGAACTCGACGGCACCGCCTTCCCCGGCCTCGCCGCCGACGCCCTGCGCGCCGCCGTGCTCGTCGCCCCGCACGAGGCCGATCTGTTCGCGGGCACCCTCGCCGAGAACGTGACCGCCGCCGTCCGCCCCGACGGCCCGCCGGACGCGATGGACCGCGCGCTGGCCGCGTCCGCCGCCGACGAGGTGGCCGACGCGCTGCCCCGGGGCACCGGGACCGAGATCGCGGAGGGCGGCCGTTCCCTCTCCGGCGGCCAGCGGCAGCGCGTCGCCCTCGCCCGGGCACTCGCGGCCGATCCGCCGGTCCTCGTCCTGCACGACCCGGTGACCGCCGTCGACTCCGTCACCGAGGCCCGGATCGCCGACGGCGTCCGCGCGCTCCGGCACGGCCGGACCACCGTGGTCGTCACCGGCAGCCCCGCCCTGCTCTCGGCGGCCGACACGGTCGTCCTCGTCGAGGGCGGCCGGGTGACGGCCCGGGCGAAGCATCCCGAACTGGTCCGCGACAGTCCCGCCTACCGCGCGGCGGTGCTCTCATGACGTCAGGAGCGGCCACGCCCGTGTCCCCGGCAGAATCCGTGCCCGTGCCCGAATCCGAATCCGTGTCCCCGGCCGAATCCGCGCCCGGATCCGGGTCCGGTCCGGGCCCCGGATCCGGTGCGTCCGAGCCGGGGCGGGAACTGCTGCCCGTCGCCGGGGCCGCGCGGACCCGGGCCGCCGTACGGGAGCTGGTACGGCCCCATCGCGGACTGGCCGCCGCCGCGTTCGCCGCCCTCTTCGCGGCGACCGCCGTCGGACTGCTCACCCAGCCGCTGATCGGCCGGATCGTGGACATCGCCGCCGGTGACCGTCCCCTCGACACCCTGACCGCCGTCGTCCTGGCGCTGGCCGCCGTCGCCGTACTCCAGGGCGTGGCCACCGCCGCCGGTCTCGCCCTGGTCGCCCGGCTCGGGGAGACCGTGCTCGCCCGACTGCGGGAACGTTTCATCGAACGGGCCCTGGGACTGCCGCTGGAGCGGATCGAACGGGCCGGATCCGGCGATCTGACCGCCCGGGTCACCGGTGACGTCGCCGTCGTCGCCGAGGCCGTACGCCGGGCCCTGCCCGAGTTCACCCGCTCCGTCCTGGCGATCGTGCTCACCCTGGGCGCCCTCGCCGTCCTCGACTGGCGCTTTCTGCTCGCCGCCCTCGTCGCGCTGCCGATCCAGGCGGTCACCGCGCGCTGGTACGTCCGCCGCGCGGTACCCCTCTACGCCCGCCAGCGGATCGCGGCCGGTACCCAGCAGCAGCAACTCCTCGACACCGTGCGCGGCGCCGAGACCGTACGGGCCTTCCGGCTGGAACGGGAGCACACCGAGCGGGTCACCGAGCGCTCCGGGGCGCTGGTCGCCCTGACCCTGCGCGGGGTGAACCTGGTCCTCTCCTTCTACGGCAGGCTGCACATCGCCGAGTTCGCCGGGCTCGCCGCCGTCCTCGCCACCGGCTATCTGCTGGTACGGGACGGCTCCGCGTCCGTCGGCACGGCGACCGCCGCCGCGCTCTACTTCCACAGCCTCTTCACCCCGATGAACGCGGTGCTGATCCTGCTCGACGACGCCCAGTCGGCGGCGTCGGGCCTGGCCCGGATCGTCGGCGTCGCCGATCTGCCGCCGGACGGCGGTACGACAAACGCCGATACCGCGGACCGCGATACGGCAAACGACCGCACGACGGATCGCGGTACGACAATCGGCGGTACCGCGGACCGCGATATGACAAACGGCGGCGCCCGCCCCGCCGTCCCCCTCACCGGATCCGAAGGCGTCGCCCGGGAGACGGCCCGCACCGTGCCCGCACCCCGGACCGAACCCCAGGCCCCCGACACCGCGCCCGCCGCCCCGGTCGGTGTGTCCGCCGTCGGACTGCGGTACGCGTACGACGACGGCCACCCCGTTCTGCACGGCGTCGATCTGACGATCCGGCCCGGTGAGCGGGTCGCCCTCGTCGGTGCCAGCGGCGCCGGGAAGACGACCCTGGCCCGGCTGATCGCCGGAATCCACCGGCCGTCCGCGGGCACGGTCACCATCGGCGGCACCCCGCTCGCGGAGCTGCCGCCCGCCGCGCTCCGGCGGACCGTCGCCCTGGTCTCGCAGGAAACCCATGTCTTCGCCGGACCGCTCACCGACGATCTGCGGCTCGCCCGGCCCGCCGCCACCGACGCCGAACTCCGGGACGCCCTCGCCCTGGTGGACGCCGCCGACTGGGCCGACGCCCTGCCCGACGGCCCGGCGACCGTCGTCGGCGACGGCGGCCACCGGATCGACGGCGCCCGGATCCAGGCCCTGGCGCTGGCCCGGCTGATCCTCGCCGACCCGCCCGTCGTCGTCCTCGACGAGGCCACCGCCGAAGCGGGCAGCAGCGGCGCCAGGACCCTGGAGAAGGCCGTGGCCCGTGCCGTCGGGGGACGTACGGCGCTGATCGTCGCCCACCGGCTCACCCAGGCCGCGTCCGCCGACCGGATCGTCGTCATGGACGCCGGACGGATCGTGGAATCCGGCACCCACGACGCGCTGCGCGCCGCCGGAGGCCCTTACGCCGCCCTCTGGGACGCCTGGTCCCGGGGCCGCGCCACCGACCCGGACCCCGTCGACCCCTACGCGCCCGTCGACCCCGGCGCGCCCGTCGCTCCCGCGCCCCGTCCCGTACCGGAGCCGTAGCGACAGCGACACCCCCTGAACCCGTAGGACCCGCACCATCCGCACCACCCGCGGTACCGCACCAATCCGATCCATTCGGACAGTAAGGAATCCCCATGGCCCGCTCCCCGAGGACCGCCCGCGTCACCGCCGCGGTCGGCTCCGTCCTCCTGCTGCTGACCGCCGCGACCGCCTGCGGCTCGTCCGACACCTCGGACACCTCCGAGAAGTCCGGAAAGGCGGGCGGCTCCGCCTCGGGCTCCGGCGCCTTCCCCGTCACCATCGGCCACAAGTTCGGCTCCACCACCGTCGAGTCCGAGCCGAAGCGGATCGTCACGCTCGGCCTGACCGACCAGGACGCCCTGCTCGCCGTCGGCAAAGTGCCCGTCGCCACCACCGAGTGGACCGGCGGCTACGAGGGCGCCGTCGGCCCCTGGGCGAAGGACGAACTGGGCGGCGCGAAGACCCCGGCCGTCCTCAAGGTCTCCGGCACCGGACCGCAGATCGAGAAGGTCGCCGCCTTCAAGCCCGACCTGATCCTCTCCGTCTACGGCGGTCTCACCAAGGAGCAGTACACGGCGCTCTCCAAGTTCGCGCCCGTCGTCGCCCAGCCGAAGGAGTACAACGACTGGGGCGTGCCGTGGCAGAAGCAGGCCGAGCTGGTCGGTACCGCCGTGGGCCGTCCCGCCGAGGCGGCGAAGGCCGTCGCCGAGACCGAGAAGAAGATCGCGGCGGCCGTCCGGCCCGAGTTCCGGAACAAGACCGCCGTCATCGGCACCCCGTACGAGGGACTCTTCATCTGGGGCAGCCAGGACCCCCGCTCCCGCCTCCTCACCCAGCTCGGCTTCCGGCTTCCGACCGGTCTGGACAAGGTGATCGGCAACCAGTTCGGCGCCAGCATCAGCAAGGAGCGCACCGACCTCCTCGACCACGACGCCATCGTCTGGATGGTCAGCGATGTCGCCGAGGGCTCCGCGAAGCTCCGCAAGGACCCCTCCTACGGCGATCTGAAGGTCGTATCGGAGGGCCGCGAGGTCTACGTCCACGAGACCAGCGACTACGGCAACGCGATGTCCTTCGGCACCGTCCTCAGCCTGCCGTACGTGGTCGAGCGGCTGGCGCCGCAGCTGACGGCGGCGGTCGACGGCGAGCCGGGTACCCCGGTCGCCCAGCCCGCGTCCTGACCGCACACGAAGAACCCGAAGAAGGAGACAACCGGTGCGACCGGCTACTCCGGTGAGCCCGGAGCAGACCACGCCGGCCGGGCCCCCACCTCGGCCCGCCACCGCGCGCCGCCTCCGGGGCACCCTGCTGATCTGCGGTTCCGTGGCGCTGCTGCTCGCCCTGATCGTCGCCTCGATGCTCTACGGCGCCCTGGACGTGCCAGCCGTCGAAGTGTGGCGGACCCTCCTGGGCGACGCCCCCAGCGGCCGGGTCGACAACGCGATCTGGTCCGTCCGGGTGCCCCGGACCGGACTCGGTATCGCCGCCGGGGCCGCCCTCGGGCTCGCGGGCGCCCTGATGCAGGCCCTGACCCGCAATCCGCTGGCCGACCCCGGCCTGCTCGGGGTCAGCGCCGGGGCCGCTTTCGCCGTCGTGGTCTCCGTCGCCGTCTTCGGACTGGGCACCGCTCATACCTATGCCTGGTTCGCCTTCGCGGGAGCGCTGGCCGCCAGTGTGCTGGTGTACGTGATGGGCGGGCTCGGCCGCTCCGGCTCGACCCCGGTGAAGCTGGCGCTCTCCGGGGTCGCCGTCACCTCCCTGCTCTTCTCACTCACCAGCGCCATCGTCCTCACCGACGCCGACTCCCTGAACCGGTACCGCTTCTGGTCGGCCGGGTCGCTCGCCGGGCAGTCCGGCGACGAACTCCTGCGGATCCTGCCGTTCCTCGCCGTCGGCGCGCTGATCGCCTTCGCCCTGGCCCCGTCGCTGAACAGTCTCGCCCTGGGGGAGGACGTGGCCCGCTCCCTCGGGCTGCGGACCGGCCGGACCCGGGCCCTCGGAGTGGTCGCCGTCACCCTGCTGGTGGGCGGCGCGGTCGCCGTCATCGGGCCGGTGATCTTCATCGGTCTCGTGGTGCCGCAAATCGCCCGGGTCCTCCTCCAGTACACCGGGATCGGCCCCGACCAGCGGCTGCTGCTGCCGCTCTCGGCGCTGCTCGCCCCCTGCCTGCTGCTCGCCGCGGACATCGCCGGACGGCTGCTGGCCCGGCCCGCCGAGATCCAGGCGGGCATCCTCGTCGCCTTCGCCGGCGGGCCGCTGTTCATCGTGATGGTCCGCCGCCGACGACTCGCGGAGCTGTAGACCCATGCCCGAACCCGCTTCCCCGCCCCCGGCCGGACCCGCCGCCGAACCCGCGCCCCGACCGATGCCCGAGAACACGGCGCCCCGGCCCGCGCCCCGACCGGCGTCCGAAACGACGGAGCCCGGCCGCCGTCCGGCGAAGGCCCGTACCCCCGGGGCCGGAATCCGCCGGGACCGGCTGCCGTTCCGGCTGGCCTCCCCGCCCGTCTCCGGCGTCCTCAGGCCCCGTTCGGTGGTCGTCGCCGCCGGGCTCGCGGTCGCCGTCACCGCCGTCTTCTGCTGGTCCATGACCGTCGGGGACATCCCGCTCTCCGTCGGTGACGTCGTCCGTGCCCTCCTCGGCACCGGCGACCCCGCCGATGAACTCGTCGTCCGGGAGCTGCGGCTGCCCAGGGCCCTCGCGGGCGTCCTCGTCGGCCTCGCCTTCGGAGTCGCCGGAGCCCTCTTCCAGACCCTCACCCGCAATCCGCTCGCCAGCCCCGACATGATCGGCATCACCCAGGGCGCGGGCACCGCGGTCGTCGCGGGCATCGTCCTCGGCGGCGCCGACGGCGTCAGTACCCAGCTCCTGGCCCTCGGGGGCGGCCTCGGCGCGGCCCTGCTCGTCTATCTGCTGGCCCGACGCCGCGGCACCACCGGCTACCGGATCATCCTCGTCGGGATCGGCGTCGGCTGGATCTGCACCAGCGTCACCGACTGGCTGCTGGCCCGCGGCGCGCGGTACGAGGCCCAGGCCGCCCTCGGCTGGCTCGTCGGCAATCTCAACGGCCGCGACTGGCCCCAGATCACCCCGCTGATCTGGGGCGTGGTCCTGCTCGTACCGCCCGCCCTGCTGCTCGGCCGCCAACTGCGCGACCTCCAGCTCGGCGACGACGTGGCCCGGGGGCTCGGCGTCCGGGTCCAATGGGTCCGGGCCGCCGCCCTGCTCGCCGGGGTCGGCCTGGCCGCGGGCGGCGCGGCCGTCGCCGGGCCCGTGGCCTTCGTCGCCCTCGCCGCGCCGCAGATCGCCCAGCGGCTGGCCCGTACCCCCTGGCCGCCGCCGCTCGCGGCCGGACTCACCGGGGCCCTCATGGTCCTGGTCTCCGATCTCATCGCCCGCCAGCTGATCCACGACACCGAACTGCCGGTGGGGATCGTCACCGGAGTGCTCGGAGCCCCGGTACTGCTGTGGCTGCTCGTCCGCGCCAACCGCGCCGGTTCAGGAGGCTGAACAGATGTCCGACCACCCCGTGAAGCCGGTCCCGGCCACCGCGGACCAGGGGCTGCGCGCCCGGGATCTGCGACTGGGCTACGACGACCGGACCGTCGTCGACGGCCTCGACGTCACCTTCCCCACCGGCCGGATCACCGCCGTCGTCGGCGCCAACGCCTGCGGCAAGTCCACCCTGCTGCGGGCGCTGGCCCGGCTGCTCGCGCCGACCGCCGGAGCCGTCACGCTCGACGGCCGCTCCGTGCACTCCACCCCCACCCGGGAACTCGCCCGCCGCCTCGGCATCCTCCCGCAGACACCCGTGGCGCCCGAGGGACTGACCGTGGTCGACCTGGTCGCCCGCGGCCGGTCCCCGCACCAGACGTGGTGGCGCCAGTGGTCCCCGGCGGACGAACGCGCCGTCCACGACGCGCTGCGCGCCACCCGGATGACGGAGCTGGCCGACCGGCCCGTGGACGAACTCTCAGGCGGCCAGCGGCAGCGCGCCTGGATCGCCATGGCCGTCGCCCAGGAGACCCCGTATCTGCTGCTGGACGAGCCGACGACCTATCTCGACCTGGCCCACCAGATCGACGTCCTCGACCTGGTCACCGATCTCAACCGGACCGAGCGGCGGACCGTGGTGATGGTGTTGCACGACCTCAACCAGGCATGCCGGTACGCCGACCACGTCATCGCCCTCAAGGACGGCCGGCTCGTCGCCGAGGGCCGCCCCGCCGAGGTGATCACACCCGGGCTGGTCACCGACGTCTTCGGGCTGCGCTGCCGGATCGTCCCCGACCCGGTGAGCGGGACGCCCCTGGTGGTGCCGATCGGCCGCCACCACGAGCCCGCCGCCCGGGAGCCCGCCGACGCGCCGGAGCCCGGCGCCGTACCCGCCGGGGGCTGAGCCTACGCCCCCGGCCGGACCCGAACGGCCGGGGGACACGCCCCGCTTCTCCCGGTCAGCCCAGCAGCTCACCCGCGTAGAGGGCGTACACCTCGGCCGTCCGGTGGAGCGCCGCCTCCTCCACGTACTCCCGGGGCCCGTGCGACACGTCCAGCCGACCCGGGCCGTACCCGAAGGCCGGTACGGAATGCCGGGCGTACCAGCGGGTCTCCAGGATCCCCGGACAGAGCTCGAAGCGGGCCGGTACGCCCTCGACGGCGGCCACCGTACGGGCCAGGACCCCGGCCGCCGGATGGTCCGGGTCCGTCGCGGCGGACGGCTGGAGCTGGGTACGGACCACCGTGACCTCGGTCCCGGTCTCCCGGGCCGCCTCCTCGATCAGCGCCCGCAGCCGCCGCTCCTCCACGACCGGATCCTCCTCCGGGTTGAACCGGCCGTCGATCGTGAAGTACGCGGTCCCCGGTACGACATTGAAGTTCGCGCCGCTCCCCGCGAGACCGCCGATCACCAGCTGACTGCCCGGCGGATCGCCGGGTCCCGTGGCGAACCCGGTCGGGCGCCCGGCCAGTTCGGCCGCGTACCGCTCGACCGGCCGGACCAGATCGAGCATCCGCAGAAACGCGTTCACCCCCCGCTCGGCCTGTCCGACGTGCGCCTCGGTGCCCCGGACTTCGACCCGCAGGGTGAGCGCGCCGCGCGCCGCGTGCCAGATCGCGCCGCCGCTGGGCTCGGCGGTCAGCACGGCCAGCGCGCCCGGGTCGATCAGCCCCCGGGCGACCAGCTCACCGGCTCCCGCGACGCTCCCGGTCTCCTCGTCGCACACCAGGTGCAGCACGATCCGGCCGTCGTCGATCAGCCCCAGCTCCCGGGCGGCCAGGGCACCGTAGACCATGCCGACGAGGCCGCCCTTCATATCGGCCGTACCGCGTCCGGTGATCCGGCCGCCCGCCCGTACGGCGGCGAACTGCCCCCGGTCCTGGGCCGGGACGACGTCGAAATGGCCGTGGAAGTAGAGCAGCCGGTCGCCGTCGCCCACGGTCGCCCGGACGACCGCCGGATCCTCGACACCGGCGGGCGCGCCCGTGACCGGCAGCAGCCGGGCCTCGATCCCCAGCTCCGCCAGGGCGTCCCGCAGGACCCCGGCACAGCGGCCGAGTGCCCGGCCCGGTGGATTCTCCGACTCCACCGCGACCAACCGGATCAGCAACTCGGCCATCTCGTCGGCCCGTTCACCGAGCCAGGCCCGGACCCGCCGCCGGGTCCGGTCGTCCACCACCGGCCCGGGCGGGGCGAGGGGAGTGGAGGCATACGACGGGGACTGCGACTGCGCGGGAGTGTTCGTCATGACGGCCGCCCTTCGCCGGAGTTGTGGATCTCGGCGCATGGTAGGCCGGGGTCCCGGGGCGCGGGCAGCCCTTTTCCGTCTCCTTCTCCGCCGGTTCGGGGCGGACCGGGGCCGGTCCCACGCATGGGTGGGCCCGGCCCGGACCCGCGTCAGGCCCCCGACAGAGCCGCCTCCGCGGGGTGGGACTCCTCAGCCGCTGCTGACCGACCGACCGGTTTGGCCCGCGCACTCAGCAGCAGGTTCACCGGCTCGCCCGAGCCCTGCGGCAGACCGTCGAGCGGCTCCCACACCGGATCGTGGAACCCCGCCTCCAGCAGGACCTCCTCGATGGTCTCGCGGCGCCAGTACCGGGCCGGGAGCACGGTCGGCGGGATCGTGGGGATGGTCAGCGGCGAGGGGTCGCCGTCCCGCGCGTTCTCCGGACGGTTTACCACCAGCCCGTTCATCTGTACGGTGCCCGCCGGGAGCCCCGGGTTGCCGACATAGGCGACGAACCGCCCGCCGGGCACCAGGTTCGCCCGGACGCTCTCCAGCATGCTCCGCAGGGCCGTCCGGTTCTCCGCGTAATGCAGTACGGCGACGGCGACCGCCGCGTCGAACCGGCCGAGTTCGGGCATGCCCACCGCGTCGTGCACCGCGTACCGGACGCCCAGCGGATCGCGCTCCTCGAACCGCCGCGCCACCTCGACCATGCCGGGGGAGACGTCCACGCCCAGGACATCCGCCGCGCCCCGCCGCCGCAATAGCCGGGTATACGCCCCCGATCCGCAGCCGACGTCCAGGACGGCGGCCCCCTCGACCGGGCCGAGGGCCCGCAGCAGGGACGGGATCTCGATCAGGGTGCGATAGGTGCTGAACACCCGTTCCACATCGGTGTAGTCCGCCGAGATCTCGTCGTACTGTTCGATGAGTGTCAACTCGTCTCTCCTCTGGCCGGCAGGTACGGATGGGTCGGAAGGGTCGGATGGGTCGGTCAGCAGGGTTCCGGAACGGCCCCCGGACACCGGGAGCGGAGGGCGGACGACGAGGAACCCCTGGCGGGGATTGCGGCTGAGACAGCCGAGACCCTCGAACATCTCCCGTACCACCGGCATCAGTTTGTGATAGCAGGTAACGGAGCTGGGGACCCCCAGGATGGCCGGGGTGTCCAGCAGGAACGGCAGCTCGGCCCGGAGGTACTCGATACCCGCCCGGAGCAGCGCGGCCCGCGCCGCCGGGTCCGGGACACCGGGCACATGACTCACCACCAGCTCGCGTACCTGCTCCTCGGCGGAGGGGGTGAGCACGCCCCGGTCGCCGAGATCCGTATCGATCCGGCGCAGCACCGCCAGATACTCGGGCTGCCGCAGATAGGCCGAGAGCGGCCGGGCCCGGATCCGGCCCTCCTCGGCCGACTCGGTCATCTCCAGGGCCCGGCGGATCCTCCGCCGGACGTCCTTGAGCATGCCCTTCGTCCGGCTGGCGGCCTGCTCCGGGGTCATCCCGGTGGCCAGCAGCATCGGTTCGATATGGGTATCGATGTAGAGCAGGTCGACCCGGGCGAAATGCCGCTCCGCCCAGGCCAGCAGCGCCCCCAGCCGGTCCTGGCTGAAGTAGCTGTTCCCGGTGCTGACGCCGATCAGCGCGTGGTCGCCGCGCCGCAGGAGTCTCTGACACGTCCGGGTGACGGGCAGAACGTCGAATCCCGTCGTCATATCACGCTTCCTTCCGGGGCTCGCCCCGTCGTGGTGTCGGTCGCGGACGCCCGTCAGACGGCCGGGGCGGGAGTCCGCGCCGGGGCCGGCGCGATCAGATCGGAGTCCCGCAGCAGTACGGTGAGCCGTCCGCACAGATCGTCGAGGAAGACGGGCAGATCGCGCGGGGTCATCGGACCGCACATGAAGTCCTCCAACTCCCGGTGGAGCCGGTCCAGCTCCTCGTGGCCGACACCCCGGCGGCGCAGCAGGACCAGCACCCGACGGGTCGCGTCGACACACCGGAAGGTGCCGTACACCTGCGGCTCGTCCAGCAGACCCCGGCCGCTGCTCAGCAGATAGGCGGCGAGCAGCAGCAACTCCTCGTCGACCGACAGGTCCGGGTCCGGGGTCCTTCGGCCCGCTCCGCCTCCGCCGTGCTGCGGCCCCGTGGCCCCGGCGACCCCGGCGTTCGGGGGGGCTTCGGCGTTCTGGGGGCCTTCGGTACTGGTGGTCTTCGGCGTGCCGTCGCCGTCCGGCTCATCGGGCGACATACGCGTCCTGCCCCCAGTAGTCATGGCTGATCACCTCTTCGCGGTCCCGGCGCCGCGGTGAGACCAGGGGGCGCCTCGGCTGCCCCACCGGAACCAACAGCAACGGTTCGATGTGTTCGGGCAGTCCCAGCAGCAGCCGGACGGCCGATTTGCGGAAGCTCGCGGCGGGGCAGCCGCCGAGCCCGATGGCATGGGCGGCGAGCAGCAGATTCTGGACGGCCATCGCCACACAGAGCAGCCCCTCGTCCCAGAAACCGCCGTCGTCCTTGACCGCCCGCGAGCGGTCGAAGCACGCCACCACGAGCAGCGGAGGGGGCTCGATCACCCCCGGTGAGAAGGCCCTCAGCAGCCGCAACGTCCGAGGATCGCGGACGGCCACGAAGGCCCAGGCCTGTTTGTTGCCGCCGCTGGGCGCCGCCAGCAGGGCATCGAGCAGCCGGTCCAGCTCGTCGTCGCCGACGGGCCGGTCGGTGTACTGACGGACCGCGCTCCGGCTCCGCAGCACTTCGAGGACGTCCGACCCGGCCGAAACCGATACCGGGGTCGGGGTCGGGTGATTTCGCGTCGACACCGTTGTTCTGCCGCCTTTCTGACGCAATCGGGCCGTGAACGCACCTGTCCCCGGGGACGAGTGCGCGGGGGACGGGGGCCACGCCGTACGAGACGGGCCCGGGAAAATAACTGTGGCACGTACAGCGGACTGCCCGGCCGGTCGGTGGGAAGGGTTCACCCGGGCGGGCTCTTAGTCGGATTGACCGCTCGGCCGGGCCCTCCCCGGCGCGGCGCCGGGCGTCACCGCCGGAGGTTCCGAAAGGGAGCCGGGGCGCGAGGGGTTGATCCGGGGGCGTACCGGCGCGATATTGGACCCGTTGGTCTGGACCATTACCACGCTCTCGCCAGCGGAGGCCGATCGTGCGCCATCCCCCCACATCCGCCGCGCTGTTCGGCGCCGCCGTACTGCTGCTGCTCACCGGCTGCTCCGACGGCGGGGAGAAGAAGGACACCAAGCCGCCCACCACCCCCACCGGCGTCCACGCCGAGGCGGGCAGCGCCACCTCCGTCCACCTCATGTGGCACGCCGCCAAGGACGACAAGGCCGTCACCGGATACGAGCTCTACCAGAAGGACCGCAAGGTCAAGACCGTGCCGGGCGACCGGACCATGGCCGACGTCGAAGGGCTCACCCCGGCGACCGCGTACACCTTCACCGTCCGCGCCCGGGACGCCGCGGGCAACGTCTCCCCGGCCGGACCGCCCGCCGCCGTCACCACCCCCGCCCCCACCCCTGACGACAAGAAACCCCCCACCACCCCACCAAGGTGCGCGGCACCGTCGACGGCCAGCGGTCCGTCACCCTCAGCTGGGGCCCCTCCACCGACGACTACAAGGTGACGGCGTACGACATCTACCAGGAGGACACCCGGATCCACAGCGCCGCCGGAACCGAGACCAGCACTAAAGTCCCCGGACTGCGCCCCGGCATCGTCTACTCCTTCACCGTCCGGGCCCGGGACGCCGCCGAGAACTCCTCGCCCGACAGCAACGCCGTCGACCTGACGACCCGGCCCGCACCGGGCAAGGGACCCAGCACGGCACCCACCGACCTCACCGCCGACGTCGCCAAGGGCCGGATCGACCTCAGCTGGCTGCCGCCCGACCTCGGCGGGGACGTCAAATCCCATGAGCTGTACCTCAACGGGAAACTCGGCACCACCATCGTCTGGGGCGCCGACCCCCCGGACGGCCGGGCGAAATACACCATGGTGGTCACCGACCCGCCCGGCACCCGCTACAGCGTGAAGGTCCGCGCCAAGCTCCCCGACGGCAAATGGGGAGACTTCTCGGCCCAGCGGACGGTGGTCGTCCGCTGAACCGCGGGACGGCCGGCCGCGGGACTCCGCGGCCGGCCGTCCCGTCGGCGGTCCCGCGTCCGGTCGGCGGGTTTGCGCCCTTCGGTGGTTGCGCGCCCTGCCCGGCGGCGGCTTCGCGCCCGGCGCCGGGCGCGTGCCCGCTCCCGGCGGACCGAGGCTCAGTCGCCGCGTGCCGCGCCCTGACGGCGCGCCGTCACCAGCAGCGCCGTGCCCGCGAGTATCGCCGCGCCCGCCACACCGCCGACACCGATCAGCGCCATCGTCCGAGACCCCGTGTCCGCCAGGGCCGCGCTCCGTACCGAGCCCGTGGCGGTACCGGTCGCTGTGGCCCCGGCCGCGTCCCTGATCTGCCGCGTCACCACACCCGGATGGGACATCATCGACACATGCGACGAGTCGATCTCGACCGTCTTCGACTTGGCCCTCGCCGCCTCCCAACGCTCCAGATCGGGTGCGATCGCCTTGTCGTGCCGGGAGACCACGAACCACGACGGAATCGAACGCCAGGCCGCGCCCGGCGCCGCCTCCTCGAAACAGGCCGCCGCGATGGGACGCTGACCGATCGCCATCAACCGGGTCTGGGACACCGGCAGATCCGCGGCGAAGACACTGTGGAACTTGTTCGTCTTGATGTACAGATCCGACCCCTTGGTGGTGCCGTCCGAGTACGGGACCGGATTGAGGGCGGGCTGCAACTCGCTCCCCGGGAACTTCGCCGACAGCGCGCCCAGGGTCTCGCCCTTGTCCGGCATGAACGCCGACACGTACACCAGCGCCCGGACATTCGCATTCCCGACCGCCGCGCCGCTGATCACCGCGCCTCCGTACGAATGCCCCGCCAGGACGATCGGCCCCTCGACGCTCTTCAGCACACTCGCGATGTACGCGGAGTCCGAGACCAGCCCCCGCAGCGGATTCGCCGGAGCGATCACTTTGTAGCCGTGATCCGTCAACTCCTCCGCGACCGCGTTCCAGCCGGACGCGTCCGCGAAGGCCCCGTGCACCAGGACGACCGTCGGCTTCGCGGCGGTCTTCTCTTCGGCGGCGGCGACGGGCCCGGCGCCGGGCGGGGCGCCGGACGAGGCGGCGGCGACGGAGGCGGGCGCCGCGACGAGAGCCGTCACGGCCAGGGTGAGGCCGAGGGCGCGGGCGTGGGGGCGGGGGCGGGGGCGGCGGGATATCCGGCGGTGGCGGGACGGTGGCACGGGGGAGGGTGGCACAGCCATGGTCGTCTCTCGATTCTTTCGAAGGAGGCTGTCGACCTCAGCGTTTTCGCCCACGGCGGGGTTCGCACGCTGTACGCGGCGTGCGAGTGACGGGCACCTCCCGCTGTGGGGTGCCTGGTCCTTGGGCACCTGGTGTCGGGGGTGCCTGTGCCAGGCGGGTTGCTTGCGCCTTGCGCCCCGGGGCGCCTGGTGCCGGGGTTGCCTGTGGCCAGGCGGGGTCTTCGCGCCCCGGGCGCCTGGTGTGGGGTTTCCCGTGCCCAGGCGGGGCCGTTCGCGCCTCAGGCTCCCCCAAAGCTGCCTTTGGGGGGACCCCCAAGGGGCTGTTGAAGATGTGACCGTCACTCCGGCGGTATGCGGGCGGTCTTGTCCGGCGTCGGGAGGGTCGGTGGCCTCCGGGCTCACCTCCTCACGGACGGCGGAAGTGAGGGTCTTCTTTGGCAGACCCGGTCTTTCCCGCCGTCCGTTGCGGGGGCGACCCTGCACCCCCCGACCACGCCGACTGGACTTGTCCCCCGGGGCTGGAGCCCGTCCCGGGGGAGGGGAGATTGCCACCTGATGTGGTCGGTCCACCCGCGCCCCGGTGGCTGGCTGGCCGCGCAGTTCCCCGCGCCCCTAAATGCCCTCCCCGACCCGACCCTGGAAAGGGCTCCGCCCCTAATGGGAGCGGGTTCCCTTTACGAGGGCGTTCAGGAGGGCAACCAGGGGCGCGGGGAACTGCGCGAACGGCCCACGACGGCCCGCAGCCGAAACACCTCCGGAGGGAGCACTATCCCCGCCCGGAGGGCGCTCCCTTCGGAAGGGCGATGAGGAGGGCAACCGGGGGCGCGGGGAACTGCGCGACGAGCCACGGATGGCCTGTGGTCGAAACACCTCCGGAGGAGGCACTATCCCCGCCCGGAGGGCGCCCCCTTCCCGAGGGCGGCTCGGGGGAAGCAACCAGGGGCGCGGGGAACTGCGCGACCAGCCAGCCACGGTCCGCAGGCCGCGAACTACATCAGGTCGCCGGGCGCGGCCCGGGTTGTGGGCCTCACCCGGAGGACCGAGGCGCTGGGGGTCCCCAGGGCGCAACCCGGTTAGTGGCGAGCCCCCCCGGAGGGGAGGGGCGCGGGTTACTCCAGGTGGTGGAGGTCGTCCGGGGTGTCCACGTCGGAGGGGGTGGCGATGTCGCCGCACTCCACCAAGGCGAGCGTCGGCCGGGTGAGGAGATAGGCGCGCGCACCCCGGTCACCCGTCGCGGAGCGCGCCACGCCCGGCCAGTGGGCCGCGCCGAGGAGGACCGGGTGGCCGCGTACCCCGTCGTAGCAGGCCGCCGCGAGGGCCGCGCGGCCCGCGTCGAGGGCCGCGCGGCGGACCCGGGCGACCGCCGCCGCGCCGATGCCGGGCTGGTCCACCAGGAGGACGAGGGCTGCGTCCGCGTACGGCGGGAGCGATGCCAGGCCCGCCACGAGCGACGAACCCATGCCCCGCTCCCAGCCGGGGTTGTCGACGATCGCGCAGCCCGTGAGGTCGGCTCGGGCGCGGACCTCTTGGGCCGCCGCGCCGAGTACCACGTGCACGGGGTCGCAGCCGCCCGCGCGCAACGCGCCGGCCGCGTGTTCCACGAGCGGTCCGCCCCGGTGCCGGAGCAGGGCCTTGGGCCGTCCGCCGAGCCGCCGTCCGCCGCCCGCGGCGAGCAACAGGCCCGCGACCACGGGGGAGTTCTCCGTATTCCGTGTCGTTCCGTTCACCTCCCCTGCCTATCGCATGCCTGCCGATCATGGCGCGGACACCCCGGGATAAGGTGCTTCCCTCCGGCGTGCGGGCCGATCACGGGACCCGCGCGCGCAGTTCGCGGTGGTTCGTGGGGGACACAGAACGATGAGTGGACGCATACCCGAAGGAACGGTTTTCCAGTCGCTCGGCGAAGGCGATCCACGCCATGTCGCGGGGTACCGGCTCGCCGCCAGGCTCGGAGCCGGGGGCATGGGCAAGGTCTATCTCTCCTATACGCCCGGCGGGCGTCCGGTCGCCATCAAGGTGATCCGTCCGGACTTCGCGCAGGACGCGGAGTTCCGGCGCCGGTTCGCCCAGGAGGTGCACGCGGCGCAGCGGGTGCAGGGGCTGTACACGGCGCCGGTGATCGACGCCGACCCGGAGGCCGCGCAGCCGTGGCTGGCGACGGCCTACGTCCCGGGGCCCTCCCTCGCCGCCGCCGTCAACGAGCACGGCAAGCTCCCGGCGGAGACCGTGCTGCTGCTGGTCGCCGGGATCGCCGAGGCGCTCCAGGTGATCCACGGCGCGGGCATCGTGCACCGGGATCTCAAGCCCGCCAATGTGCTGCTGGCCGCCGACGGGCCCCGGGTGATCGATTTCGGGATCGCCCGGGCCGCCGACGCCACTTCTCTCACCAGCAGCGGGGTCACCATCGGCACCCCGTCCTTCATGGCGCCGGAGCAGGCCGCCGGGGCCGAGGTGACGTCCGCCACCGATGTCTTCGCCCTGGGTCTGATCGCGGCGTACGCGGCCACCGGCCGGGCCGCCTTCGGTGAGGGCACCTCGCACGGGGTGCTCTACCGGATCGTGCACGAGGAGCCCGACCTGACCGGGGTTCCGGAGCGGCTGGTCGAACTCGTCACCCGCTGTCTCGCGAAGGAACCCTCCGAACGTCCGTCCGTGGCCGAGGTGCTCACGATCTGTCAGAGCGCTAACGCGGAGACCGTTCTGCGCAGGCCGGAGGAGTGGTTGCCGGGCGCGGTGGCGGCGGAGATCGGGACCCGTAAGGCCGCGCCCGCGCCGCCGGTGGCCCCGCCCCCGCCCGCCGCCGCACCGGCTCCCGTCGCGGTCGCCCCGCAGGCCCCGGCCGCCCCGCCGCAGCCCTTCGTCCCGCCCGAGCCGACCGCGGCGTCCGCGCCCTCGACCCCGCCGCCCGGTTTCGGGCCGCCCCCCGCCGCGTACGGCTCCGGGCCCGCGGCGTCCCCCACGGTCCCGGGTGCCGGGTACGGAACGCCCCCGGCCCCGGCGCCGTACGCCCACCCCGCGCCCACCCCCGCCGACCCGCCCGAGCGCCGCAAGCGGGGCCGGATCATCGCCGTCGCGGTGGTCGCGACCCTGGTCGTGGGCGGTCTCGCGGGCGGTGGCACCTACTACGCGCTGGACGGCCGGGACAAGGGCGGCGAGCGGAACTCCGCGACGACGGACCAGTCCGACACCGGCGTCGACCAGGCCGTGGAGCCGCCCGCTGACGACCCGGCGACCGATCCGGCGGCCGATGCGTCCGACAACCCGGGCGAGCCGGTACCCGCCGATCCGGTCGAGGATCCCGAACCGACCACGCACAAGGGGATCAACCTGGTCAGCGGCTATCACCTCACCTTCGGTGACGAACCGCTGAAGCCCGTCAACGACGAGTCGACCAATGACCTGTACTACGACTGGAACCTGGGGCAGCTCAAGGTGCCCGGCGGGCGGCTGATTCTGCTGCGCAACGGGCAGAAGCCGGATCTGGCCACCTGCCGCAGCGAGACCCGCTATGCCGAGCAGCTCGACCTCGACGGCGTCTCCAAGGGCGCGGCGTTCTGTGTGCTGAGCGACACGGGTCATGTCGGCATCATCACCTACCAGGGGAAATCCCCTGATTCGGACCCCAGTCGGTTCGTCACGGTCGATGTCACCACCTGGCTCAACGCCGTGGAGTCCGTCCAGCCGACATCCTGAAATCGGCCTGGATCCTGCCTGCATCCGGGCCGAATTCGGTACGCGGAGTGGCGCACACCACCCCGGATGGCGTTAACTGACCCGCAACTCTGGGTGGTTGAATATCGACTGAGAGTGTCGAGGCGCCCGGTTGCCGGCGAGGGGGGTTGAGGTCTCTTGCGGAGCGTGGGGCAGACGCAGGTGACGGACAGCGGCGAGGACCCGAGGGTGACCGGGTTACGCGCCGCGGTCTCCCGGCTCCGCCGGGAACTGGCGGCGCACCCGGGCCGGTTCTCGGACCGGGACGTCGCCGAGGAGGAACTGGGCGTACTGGCCGAGATGGCGGCGCGGGGCGATCCCGACATCGCCCGGATGCGCCGGGCCCTGCTGCTGATCGCCGGTGCCATCGGTTCGGTCAGTGCGCTCGCCCCCGGTGTCCTCGCGGTCCGGAACGCCGTGGACATGTTCGGCGAGGTGCCCCGGCAGCGCTGACCCGCCAGGGCGATTCCCGCCGTATTTCCTCGCCGGACGCGGCCCCGGGACTTCCCGGGCCTCCGCGAACCCCCCGAACCACGCCCGCAGCCCGCTCGCGGACCGTGTCCGCAGCAGGGTGAGCGCGGT
>NZ_JBFADP010000086.1:0-24645 GCF_040641415.1 Streptomyces sp. NPDC020875
TACGGACCCACCGAAACCACCGCCTGCACCACCCTCACCACACCCATCACCCCCAACCAACCCATCACCATCGGCACCCCCAACCACAACACCCACATCAGGCTGCTCGACAGTGCGCTGCGGCCCGTACCTCCGGGTGTCCCCGGCGAGATCTATATCTCCGGTATCGGTCTGGCCCGCGGCTACCTCCACCGCCCGGGGCTCACCGCCGAACGCTTCATCGCCGATCCGTACGGCCCACCCGGCACCAGGATGTACCGCACCGGCGACCTCGCCCGCTGGACCACCGACGGAACCCTCGACTACCTCAACCGGACCGATCACCAGGTCAAGATCCGCGGGCTGCGGATCGAACTCGGCGAGATCGAGGCCGCTCTGTCGGAACTTCCGGGGATCGCCCAGGCCGTCGCGGGCACCCATACCGACGAGGTCTCGGGCGTCCACCTGGTCGCCTATCTCGTGCCCGCGCCCGGCACCAGCGGCGACGGCCCGCTCGATCCCGGTACCGTCCGCGACCGCCTCCGCGGCACACTCCCGGACCATATGGTCCCCACCGCGTTCGTGGTTCTCGACGATCTGCCGCGGACGACCAACGGCAAGGTGGACCGCCGGGCCCTGCCCGCGCCCGACTTCGCGAGCCGGATCACGGGCCGCGCGCCCAGCACCCCGTACGAGAACACCCTCGCGGAGTTGTTCGCCGAGACCCTGGGGCTCGCCCGCGTCGGGGTGGACGACGACTTCTTCCAGCTCGGCGGCCACTCCCTGCTCGCCACCCGGCTGATCAACCGGATCAGGGCCGTCCTCGGCGGCCGGCCGACCATCAAGACCCTCTTCGACCATCCGACGGTCGCCGCGCTCGCCCGGCGGCTCGATCCGGACGGGTCCGGTGCCCCCGCCGATCCCGACGAGTCCGGCTCGGCGCTGGGCACCCTGCTGGCCCTGCGTTCGCGCGGCGAGCAGCCTCCGGTGTTCTGTGTCCATCCCACCGGCGGACTGAGCTGGTGCTACGCGGCCCTGCTCGGCGGGCTGCCCGCGGACCGCCCCCTCTACGGCCTCCAGGCCCGGGGCGCGGCGGACCACGAGCCCCTGCCGGGCACGCTCCGGGAGATGGCGGCGGATTATGTCCGCACCCTGCGTTCGGTCCAGCCCGACGGCCCCTATCACCTGCTGGGCTGGTCCTTCGGCGGTGTGGTGGCCCATGCCGTGGCGGCCGAGCTGCGCCGGGCGGGCCAGGAGGTCCGGCTGCTGGCGCTGCTGGACTCGTACCCCGTATCGCCGTTCGCCGGGCGGGCCGAGGACGACCGGGATCCGGTCGGGCTGCTGCTGGAACACGCCGGGCTCGATCCGGCCGGGGCGGACGGGGACGCGGCGGATCCCACCGGTCTGCTCGGGCTCGTCCGGGCGGAGAACAGCGTCTCCGCCCAGTTGGACGAGGAGCGGATCCGGGCCCTGGTCGGGATCGCCGCGAACAATCTGCGGCTGATGGACGGATACGAGCCGGACGCGTACGACGGCGACGTCCTCTTCTTCACCGCCGCCGAGGGCCGGGAGGCCGGGGCGCCGACACCGGCGTCGTGGCGGCCGTACGTCGGCGGCGCGGTGACGGAGCACTCCGTCGACTGCGACCACCTGGGCATGGCGCGGCCTGAGGTCCTGCGGGAGATCGGCTCCGTCATCGCCCGCCGGCTGTCGTGACGGCCGTGGTCTCTCCGGCCGGAACACCCAGGCCGGAGAGACCACGGAAACCACTGACACCACGGACACGACTGTCACCACCGGATACCGGAGTCACCGGAAATTCCAGCGACACAACGGACACAAGGGAGACGTATGCGGCCTCAGGACATCCATCTCAGCGGTCTCGGCGCCTATCTGCCGGAGCGGATGAGCAGCCGTCGCGCCATCGAGCTGGGCCTCTACAACGAGACGCTGATGCTGGACTCGGGGGTGACGGGCACCCTCGTGGCCGGGGACACCCCGCCCGTCGACATGGCCGTGTCGGCGGCCCGCGAGGCGCTGAAGCGGGCGGGCCGGGAAGCGGCGGAGGTCGATCTGCTGCTGCACTCGTGTGTGCTGCGGCAGGGCCCGGAGATGTGGTACCCGGGCGGCTACATCCTGCGCGAGCTGGGCTGCGGAGACGCCGCCGTCTTCGAGGTCAGCCAGGGCTGCAACGGCATGCTGGCGGCGCTGGAGCTGGCCGTGGGCCAGCTCGCGGCGGACCCAGGGCGCCGGACGGCCCTGCTGACGACCGCCGACAACTTCACCTCCCCGAAGGGCGACCGCTGGCAGGGCTACGGGCCGGGGACGGTGATCGGTGACGCGGCGAGCGCCCTGGTACTGGAGCGGGGCGGGGGTTTCGCCCGGCTGCGGTCGGTCAACCAGTCGGTGATCCCGGAGCTGGAGGGCTTGCACCGGGGCGCGGAGCCGCTGTTCGACCCGCACGGGCGGGAGACCATCGACATGGTGGCCCGGGCCCGGCACTTCGGGCGGACGAACCGGCCGCTGGCCGAGATCAACGAGCTGATCGCGCGGCGCCAGGCCGAGGTGGTGCGCCGGACTCTGGCGGAGGCGGAGCTGGAGGTCGGCGATATCGCCCGGGCGATCTACGTCAACCAGGGCCAGTACCTGGTGGGGCAGTTCTTCCTCGATCCGCTCGGGCTGCCGGAGGAGAAGTCGACCTGGGACTTCGGCCGCACCGTGGGCCATCTGGCGGCCAGTGACCACGTGGTCGCCCTCGACCATCTGGTGACGACCGGTCAGCTCGGCCCGGGGGATCACGTACTGCTGGCGGGCGCCGCCCCCGGCTTCGTGGTGAGCGGCGCCGTTCTGACCATGAGCGAGGCCGCGTCATGGGCGATCTGACCGGGCCGCCCGCGACGGGCGGGCAGCGGGACGAACCGTACGGGCACGACACGAACGAGGAAGGGACACGGACGATGACGAGGTCGACGAGCCGGAAGACCCGCAAGGACCCGAAGGTCTCCGCCGCGCGCCGGGGGCGGGCCCCGGTCGGGGCGGTGGATCCGGACCGGGCCGTGGCCGTGGTGGGTCTGGCGTGCGCCTTCCCGGGCGCGACGGACGCGACGGAGTTCTGGTCGCGGCTGTACGACGGGGACGACTGCATCACCGAGGTGCCCGCCGAGCGGTTCGACATCGACGCCTACTACGATCCGCGGCCGGGCACACCGGGCCGGATCATCACCCGGTACGGGGGCTTTCTGGCCGGGATCGACTCCTTCGACGCCGACTTCTTCGGGGTGGCTCCGCGCGAGGCCCAGCACATGGACCCCCAGCAGCGGCTGCTGTTGCAGACGGTCGCGGAGGCGGCGGAGGACGCGGGGCTGACCCGGGAGCGGCTGACGGCGGGCCGTACGGGGGTGTTCGTCGGGTCCATGGGCCGTAACTACTGGGAGACCATGAGCCGCCGGGGCGTGCTCGACGTGTACGCCAACGCGGGGACGGCGCCGAGCATGCTGTCGGGGCGGCTGTCGTACGCCTTCGATCTGCGCGGCCCGAGTCTGACGGTCGACACGGCCTGCTCGTCGTCGCTGACGGCGGTGCACATGGCGTGCCGGAGTCTGCGGTCCGGGGAGTCGTCGCTGGCGCTGGTCGGCGGGGTGAATCTGGTGCTGGCCCCGGAGGAGAGCATCACGTTCTCCGACGGGCGGATGCTGTCGCCCGGCGGGCGGTGCCGGTTCGCGGGCGCGGCGGCCGACGGTTTCGTCCGGAGCGAGGGCGTGGGGGTGGTCGTCCTCAAGCTGCTGCGGGACGCGCTGGCGGACGGCGACGCGGTGCGGGCGGTGATCCTGGGGTCGGCCGCCGTCAACGACGGGCGGGCGGGTGACGCGCTGATGGCCCCGGCCGAGTCGGGGCAGCGGGAGACGCTGAGCGCGGCCTACGCGGACGCGGGGGTGGCTCCGGCGGATGTGGGCTATGTGGAGGCCCACGGCACCGGGACCCCGGTCGGCGATCCGGTGGAGCTGAGGGCGCTGTCGGCGGTGCTGGGCGAGGGGCGGGCGGCGGACCGGCCGCTGCTCGTGGGGTCGGCGAAGACGAATATCGGGCACTGCGAGGGCGCGGCGGGAATCGCCGGGCTGATCAAGACGGTCATGATGCTGGAGCGGGGGGTCGTACCGCCGAGTCTGCACAGTGCGGAGCTGACGTCGGCGGTCGACTGGCCGTCGCTGCCGCTGCGGGTGCCGCAGCGGGCCGAGGAGTGGGCGGCGCCGGAGGCGGGGCCGCGGCTCGCCGGGGTGAGCGCGTTCGGGATCTCCGGCACCAATGTGCATCTGGTGCTGGCGGCGCACGAACCGGCCGCGGCACCGGCCCGGGACGAGGGCCCGCCGGAGGCGGAGCGCCCGGAGCTGCTGACGCTCTCCTCGCATCTGCCGGAGACCCTGCGCCGGGTGGCCGCCGACTACCGGGAGTTCCTGTCGAAGGACGGCACGGGCGGCGCGCTGCCGCTGCGGGACGTCTGCGCCTCGGCGGCGGTCCGCCGGGACCACCGGGAGAGCAGACTGACGCTGGTCGGCTCGTCGCACCGGGAGATGGTGGACGGGATCGACGCGTTTCTCGCCGGTGAGCCGGGTCCGGCGCTGCGGTCGGCGGACGATGTCTACGAGGAGCGGGCGCGGGTCGTCTTCGTCTTCCCGGGGCAGGGGTCGCAGTGGGTGGGGATGGGCCGTGAGTTGCTCCGTACCGAACCGGCGTTCCGCCGGGCGATGGAGGAGTGCGATACGGCGATCCGGGCGGAGACCGGCTGGTCGGTGCTGGAGCGGCTGACGGACGGCGAGGGCGCGCTGGAGGGCGTGGACGTCGTCCAGCCGACGCTGTGGGCGATGGAGGTGGCGCTGGCGTCGGTCTGGCGGTCGTGGGGGCTCGAACCCGATGTGGTCGTCGGGCACAGCATGGGCGAGGCGGCGGCGGCCGTGGTCGCGGGGTCGCTGAGCGTCGCGGACGGGGCCGCGGTGATCTGCCGCCGGAGCGCGCTGGCGAAGCGGGTCGCGGGCCGGGGCGGGGCGATGGCGTCGGTGGAGCTGAGCGCGGCCGAGGCGGAGCGCGAACTGGAGCCGTACGGCGGCCGGGTCTGTGTGGCGGCGGTCAACGGACCGTCGTCGACGATTCTGTCGGGCGACGGGGAGGCGATGAAGGAGATCCTGGTCGCCCTGCAGAAGCGGGGGGTGTTCTGCCGGCTGGTGCAGGTGGACTTCGCCTCGCACGGGCCGCAGGTGGAGCCGTTGCGGGAGCCGCTGCTGAAGGCGCTGGAGTCGGTCTCCCCGCGGGCGGGCGAGGTGACGATGTACTCGACGGTCGACGCGGAGCCGGTCGACGGTTCGGGGCTCGACGCCGAGTACTGGAGCCGTAATCTGCGGCTGCCGGTCCGGTTCGGGCCGGTGATCGAGTCGCTGCTGGAGCGGGGGCGGACGGTGCTGGTGGAGATCAGTCCGCATCCGATCCTGGTGCCCGCGATGCGGGAGTACGCGGACCGGGCGCGCGGCCACGGTCTGGTGGTGGGGTCGACCCGGCGGAACGAGCCGGAGACCGCGACCCTGCTGGACGCGCTGGCCTCGGTGCATCTGAGCGGGCATCCGGTGGACTTCGGGCGGCTGTTCGCCCCGGTGCCGCCCGCGGTCCGGCTGCCTGGTCCGGCGTGGGAGCGGCAGCGGTACTGGTTCCCGGAGACGGCGGGCGCTACCCCCGTACCGGCACCGGCGGCACCGGTGGCGACGGAGGGTGCGGCGGGTCATCCGCTGCTGGGGGTGCGGCTGCCGGGGCCGGATCCGGTCTGGGAGGGCACGGTCGATCTGGCGGCCAACGCGTATCTCGCCGACCACCAGGTCCAGGGTGTGGTGATCGTGCCGGGGACGGCGTACGTCGAGTTGGTGGCGGCGGCCGGGGCGGCGGCGTTCGGCGCGGTGCCCGTACTGGAGGAGGTCGCGTACCACCGGGCGATCTATCTGCCGCCGGGTGAGGAGCCGCCCGTGGTGCGGGTGGCGCTGACGCCGGACGGCGCGGACGGGGTGTGGTCGTTCGAGGTGAGCAGCCGGTACGGGGACGAGCCGGAGTTCGTCCGGAACGTCGGCGGCCGGATGCTGACCGGGGGCCCGGCGGGGGCGGTGGAGCGGGCCGGGGAGGACCGGGACGTGATCCGGGCCCGGTGCGAGGAGTTGTCGGGGGCGGAGTTCTACCGGCGGTTCGCCGAGAAGGGCAACCAGTGGCTGGGCGCCTTCCAGGGCGTTTCGGCGCTGTGGCGGCGCGACGGTGAGGCGCTGGCCCGGATCGTGGCGCCGCCGTCGGTGGACGCGGCGGACGCCCGGCAGTTCTTCCATCCGGCGCTGCTGGACGCCTGTGGCCATACCCTGGCGGCGGCCACCGACGGGTTCGCCGAGGGGAGCGAGCACGACGCGTTCGTGCTGGGCGGGATCGGTCGGGTCCGGTTCCACCGGCGGCCCGACGGGCCGGTGTGGAGCCATGCCGTCCAAACCGAGGTCCGGCCGGACGCGGTGGTGGGGACGGTGCAGATCCGGACCGACGACGGCGCGCTGGTGGCCGAGTTGGAGGGGGTGTCGCTGCGGTTCCTGATCCCCCGGCCGTCGGCTTCGGTGACCGGGGGCGGGCTGCACGACGTGGTGTGGCGGGCGGCTCCGCCGGTGGTGGCCGCCGGACCCCGGGACGGCTACTGGCTGCTGTTCGGGGACGGCGGCCCGTGGACGGCGGCGCTCGCCGGACGGCTGGGCGGCCGTGCGGTGCTGGTGGAGGCCGGGGAGGCGTACGAGCGGACGGGTCCGGACCGGTACCGGATCGACCCGGACGCGGCCGACGACTACCGCAGGCTGCTCACGGACGTCGGCGGGGCGTCGGACGGCTCGGAGTGCGCGGGTGTGGTCCATCTGTGGTCGCGCGCGGTCTCCGATCCGGCCGGGGCGGTGGAGCCGTCGGCGGCGGTCGCCCGGGCGCAGTCGCTGGGCTGCCACAGTGTGCTGCGGCTGGTGCGGGCGCTGGACGAGGCGGGCGGCGGGGTCGGCCGGCTCTGTCTGGTCACGGAGGGCGCGCAGTACGTACCGGACGCGCCGGGTCCGGTGTCGGTGGGGCAGTCGATGCTCTGGGGCTTCGGCCGGGCGCTGATCCAGGAGTATCCCGGGTGGGGGTGCGCGCTGGTGGATCTGGCGCCGGGGGCCGGGGAGGCGGACGCGGCGCTGCTCGCGGCCGAACTGCTGGCCGCCGGGGACGGCGAGGGCCAGGTGGTGTTCCGGAACGGGACGCGGCGGGTGCCCCGGCTGGTCCGCCGGGCGACGGGCGGGGAGCACGGACCGGCCTCCGGTACGGGTACCCCGGCGGTTCCGGAGCGGTACGAGATCCGGGGCGGTTCCGCCGGCGTGCTGGACGAGGTCGGTCCGGTGCCGGTGGCGGCCCGGACGGCGGGCCCGGGCGAGGTGGAGATCCGGGTGACGCACGCGGCGCTCAACTACCGTGATGTGCTGACCGCGATGGGCGCCTATCCGGGGCTTCCGGCGGGGGCTCCGCTGGGCTGGGAGTGCGCGGGTGTGGTGACGGCGCTGGGTCCCGGCGCGGCCGGGGTCCGGGTCGGCGACGAGGTCGTGGCGCTGACCGAGGGCGCGCTGGCCAGTCACGCGGTGGCCGATGCCCGGCTGGTGGCGCGGGTGCCGTCCCGGCTGTCGGTCGAGGAGGCGCTGACGCTCCCGGCCGCGTATCTCACCGCCTACTACGGGCTCTGCGAGCTGGGCGGTCTGGCGCCCGGTGAGCGGGTGCTCATCCACGCGGCGACCGGCGGTGTCGGGCTGGCCGCGGTCCAGCTGGCGCGGTGGCGGGGCGCGGAGATCTTCGCGACGGCGGGCAGTCCGCGGAAACGGGCACTGCTGAAGACGCTCGGGATCCGGCATGTGGCGGACTCGCGGTCGACGGACTTCGTGGCCGAGTTCCGGGACGCGACGCGCGGCGCGGGGATGGACGTGGTCCTCAACTCCCTCGCGGGCGACGCGATTCCGGGCAATCTGTCGCTGATGGCGCCGTACGGCCGCTATATCGAGATGAGCAAGCGGGATCTGATCGGGAACAGTCCGATCGGGCTGGAGCCGTTCTCCCGGAACCTGGCCTTCCATTCGATGGATCTGGTGGACATGCTGCGGAACCGGCCGGACCGGGCGGGCGCGCTGCTGGACCGGGTGCTGGAGCTGGTGGACGGGCGGGCGATCGAGCCGCTGCCGTACGAGGTCTTCGACGCGGCGGACGTCGAGTCGGCGTTCCGGCTGATGGCCAGGGCCCGACAGGTGGGGAAGGTGCTGGTCCGGCTGGACCAGACCGCCGGGACGGCCGGGGCCGGTGGGGCCACCGACCCGGCGCCCGAACGGGCCGTACCCGGACGGGCCATGTCCGGACCGGCGGATTCCGGACCGGCGGAGGCCGCCGTGTGGCGGGCGTCCGAGGGGACGTATCTGATCACCGGCGGGCTCGGGGGCATCGGGGTCCGGCTGGCCGAATGGCTGGTCGACCGCGGCGCCCGGGATCTGGTGCTGCTGGGGCGCGGTCCGCTCGGGGCGCGCGGCCCGGTACTCGAAGAGCTGGGCAGGACCGGGGCGCGGGTGACGTATCACGCCGTGGACGTCGCCGACGAGGGCGCGCTGCGGGCGCTGCTGGGGCGGCTCGCCGCTGAGGGCAGGCCGCCGGTACGCGGGGTGCTGCACACGGCGGGGGTGATCGATCTGGTGTCGGCGGCCGAACTGACGCCGGAGGCGTTCGACGCGATGGTCCGGCCCAAGGTGACCGGCGCGTGGGCGCTGCACCGGGTGCTGGACGGGGTGCCGCTGGAGTTCTTCGCCCTGTTCTCGTCGGCGTCGGCGGTCCTCGGTTCTCCGAGGCTCGGCGGGTACGCCGCCGCGAACGCGGGCCTGGACGCGCTGGCGCACCATCGCCGTTCCCTGGGTCTGCCGGCGCTCTCGGTCAACTGGGGCTTCTGGTCGACCGTGGGGATGGTGGCCCGGTACGCGGCGGAGCACGGGCGGGATCTCGCGCCGAACGGCATGGAGAGCTTCACCCCGGAGGAGGGCATCGCCGTACTGGAGCGGCTGCTGACCGAGGGCGAGGGCGCCGGGCAGGTCACCGTGCTGGCCGTCGACTGGGAGCGCTGGGGCGCGGCCTATCCGGACGCCGCGCGGGACGCCCTGCTGGCGGAGGTCCTGGGCGGGGCCTGGCTGGCGGACCGGGCCGAGCCGGTGGCCGCTCCCCCGGCGCCGGTTCGGGTTCCGGCCGCCGCCGGTCCGGTGCCGGTACCGCCGGTCGTCGTGGCCGCTCCCCCGGTGCCCGTGCCGCCGGTGCCCGTCCCGGTCGCCGCCTCGGCTCCGGCACCCGCCACCGCTCCGGTACCGGTACCCGCTCCGGCCGCTCCCGCCGCCGGTGCGGCAGCCGACGGGACCACCGGGGGAATACCGGCAGGCGCCGGAGGCGACCCGGACGCGGTCCGCGCGTTTCTCACGGACCGGGTCTCCAAGGTGCTGGCGCTGCCCGCCCGGCGGCTGAACACCCGTAAGCCGCTGAGCCGTCAGGGGCTGGACTCCCTGATGGCGACCGAGGTGCGGAGCGAAGTGCAGCGGGAGTACGCGGTCACGGTGCCGCTGGCCCGGATGCTGGGCGGTCAGAGCCTCGACGATCTCGCCGAGTTCATCGCCGACGAGCTGACGGACCGGTCCTGACGGCGCCGGTGGGCGGACCCGGCGGCACTTCGCCGGGCCCGCCCACCGGACGGCGGTGTCCGAATGGGCACCCCGGGCCGTCGCGGCGCCCCACTCCGGGCGCCGGGTCCGGCGGAAAGCCGGAACGGAGCGTATCGCCGAGGTCGCGTTCCGGAGTCGAAACGGGCCCGCCGCGCTATTGCGGTATCAGGCGTACGACATTCCCATGCGCTCGGTCAGCGGCGCCGGGCGGCGTACGATGCCCGCCTCATAAGCGAAGATGACGGCCTGTACGCGATCCCGGAGTCCCAGCTTTCCCAGGATGTTCTGGACATGGGACTTGACGGTGGATTCGGCGACCCCGAGACCCACCGCTATTTCCGGATTCGACAGCCCCTGGATCATGAGTTCGAATACCCGGCGTTCGCGTTTGGTCAGCGCCCGGACCTGATCCGGGGTCTCCTGGGACGCCCCTTTGAGGGAGACCGAGGCGGTGGCCAGATTGCGCGCCAAGTCGGTTCTGATCGGCATGTACCCGGCAGCCGTCAGCCGGACCGCGGCGATCAGGTCGCCGGGGCTCACACTCCGCCCCAGCAGGGTGCACCGGCCGATCCGCAGCAGGCCGATGGCCTGCTCGTCGGGGGACGGCACCAGCACGATCAGATGGACCGGACGGGCGTCGCAGGACTGGGCGGCCAGCCGCTCGGCAAGTACCACGGTCTCGCGGGAGAGCGTCCGCTCACTGCACAGGATCACATCGGGTTTGACCGATACGGCTAACTGCTGGGCCTCCCCGGGAGATTCGGCGTCACCGACGACGGCAATTCCCGGATCCTTCCCCAGAACCGCATGCAGTCCAGCCCGATCCAACTGGTCCTCGGATATCAGAAGAACTCCGATCTCCCTTCGACTCACTATCCAGAACCCTTTCGCACGCCCGTCACCAGCACACTTAAACTGCTCCTCCGGGGCTTTGATGAACCGTCACATTTCAGCCATATGGCGGAACACACTGAATCTTCACAGGGTGTAGGCGTATAACAAATCGAATCATTACGGGCTTTGCCCCCACCCCGGCCGGACGGAAGCCCGTTCCGGGTTTTCCGCCGACCGGGCAATTCCGGGGCGTTCCGTACGCCCCGGTTCAGGGCGGTCCGGTGATTCCCGGGCCTTCGCCGTCGCACGGCCGCCGGGATCAGGGGACGGCCCTTCATAGGCGGTACGCCTCATTCCGGCACCGGGCCGCCGAGCGCCGCCGGGCCGCTCGGCGAGGGCGTATTCCGCGGCCGGCCGCCGCCAGCAGAGCGGCGGCGGCCGTCTCGACCTCGGCCTCGGTGGTCCAGCGCCCCAGCGACAGCCGGACCGCCTCCAGGGCCCGCCCGCCGGACAGGCCCATGGCGGTGAGCACCGGGGAGGGGGCGGGTACCCCGCTGTGGCAGGCCGATCCGGTGGCGGCCGCGATCCCGGGCGCGCCCGCCAGCAGGGCGTCTCCGCCGATTCCCGCGATCCCGATGTTCAGGGTGTTCGGCAGCCGGAGCGTACCGGCCGGGCCGTGCAGCCGGACCCGGCCCGGCAGCCCCTCGTCCAGCCGTCGGCGCAGCCGGTCGCGCAGGGCCGCGAGGCGGGCCGGGGCGCCGTCGGCCGCCTCCCGGGCGCAGAGGTCGGCGGCGGCGCCGAGGGCCACGGCGAGGGCGACGCTCTCGGTGCCCGCCCGCAGTCCGCGTTCCTGGCCGCCGCCCCGGACGACGGGCTCCAGCGCCACGCCCTCCCGGACGGCGAGCGCGGCCACGCCCTTGGGCGCGTACATCTTGTGTCCGACCACGGTGAGCAGATCCACCCCCAGGGCCCGGACGTCCAGCGGGATCCGGCCCGCGGCCTGGGCGGCGTCGCAGTGGAACAGCGCGCCCCGGGCCCGGGCGGCGGCGGCCAGTTCGGGGATCGGCTGGAGCGCGCCGGTCTCGTTGTTGGCCGCCATCACCGAGACCAGTACGGTCTCGTCGGTGAGCGCGGCGGCCAGGTCCGCCGGGTCGACGAGGCCGTCCCCGTCCACCGGGAGTACGGTGATCCGCGCCCCGTGCCACCGGCGCAGGTCGTCGCAGCTCTCCCGGACCGAGGGGTGCTCGGTGGCCTGGGTGATCACCTGTGGGCGGGACCGGCCCGAGGCGAGGACGGCGCCGCGCAGGGCCAGCAGGTTGGCCTCCGACCCCGAGCCGGTGAAGACGATCTCGCCGGGGCGGGCGCCGATGAGGGCCGCCACCCGGGCCCGGGCGTCGGCGAGGGCGCCCCTGGCCCGGGTGCCGTAGTCGTGGCCGCTGGACGGATTGCCGAAGTGGGCGGTCAGATGCGGCACCATCGCGGCGACGACCCGGGGGTCGACGGGCGTGGTCGCGTTGTAGTCCAGATAGACCGGACCGTCGGCGAGCGCCGGATGGGCTGGCGTGGTCACGCGGTGGCTCCTGCGGTAGCGGGTCGGTGGGCCGGGCGTACGGGTCGGCGGCGGCGCTCGTTCCGTACGCCCGCCCCCGCCGACCCGCCGGACCCGGCGCGGGCGGCGGGTCCGGCGGAACGAGGCGGGACGGCGAGGGGCGGTGGAACGCGCCGCGCGGGGCCGGCCCCGCGCGCTCTACCGGGTGAGCCTCGCGGCCAGCAGATGCGCGTCCAGCAGGGACGTGTCGGAGGTGCGGTGCGCCCGCGCGTACCCCGCGAACATGCTCTTGGTGAGCGCCAGCGCCTCGGCGGAGCGGCGGGCGAGCGGCCCCGTCCAGGCGTCCACGGCGTCGTCGAGTCCGTCCCGGGGCACCACCTTGTGCAGCAGGCCGATCTGCCGGGCCGTCTGCGCGTCGAAGTTCTCGCAGGTCAGCATGAGTTCACGGATCCGCGAGGCACCGGCTTCCGCGATCAGCCGGCCCAGGGCGCCGCCCCACGCGGGCGCCAGGCCCACCGCGACCTCCGGCATCCGGAAGCGACAGTCGTCCGCGCCGACCCGCAGATCGCAGAAGGAGGCGACGGCGAGTCCGGCACCGACGACACCGCCGTGGAGACGGGCGACGGTGACCACATGGGTGCTCTCCAGCGCCTGGCAGAGGCGGCGGGCGGTGTCGACGGCGCGCCGCAGGGACGCCCCCGTGGGATCCGCCTCCAGGATCGTCCGGTACTCGTCCCGGTCCGCGCCCAGACAGAAGTCGCGGCCCGACGAGGAGAGTACGAGGGCCCGTACCTCCGGGCGGTCGTGGAGATGGTCGATCAGCGCGGTCAGTTCGCCGATCGCGGCGATCCCGATGCTGTTGCCGCCGTTGGGGTTCAGATCGACCCGCAGGACCGGGCCGTCCTCCCGGATCCCCAGCGGTCCGGGCACGGCGTCCCCGGGCGGCACGGACGGGGGCCGGAGCGAGCCGGCGGCGAATATATGACTGGTAGTCATGCGAGAGCGACATCCAGGTTCAGCAGGCGGCGGAACGCCACCCGGGGCGCCCACGAAGGGCGGCGCACCAGGGTGAGGCGGGGCAGCCGCGTGGTCAGGTGACGGAGCAGGGTCTGGGCTTCGAGTCGGGCCAGCGGCGCTCCCATGCAGTAGTGGATGCCGCCGCTGAAGGCGAGATGGCCGGGCTTGCGCAGCGGGTCGAAACGCTCCGGATCGTCGTGGCGGGCGGGGTCCCGGTGAGCGGCGCCGACCATGAGGTGCACCATCTCGTCCTGGCGTACCTCGACCCCGTCGAGGAGCTGGTCCCGGGCGGCGACCCGGCTGATGACCTGGGTCGGCGGGTCGTACCTCAGCGACTCCTCCACGAATCCGGCGATCAGGTCAGGGGCGGCGGCGAGCCGGGACCACCACTCGGGGCGCTCCAGCAGCAGCAGGACGGTGGTGGCGAGCATCGTGGAGGTGGTCTCCAGAGCCGCCAGCAGGACGAACAGGACGAGGAAGTAGACCGCTTCGTCGGCCTTGTCGCGGTCCGCCTCCAGTTCGTCCCAGGTCGCTATCCACCGGGACACGGGGTCGTCACCGGGGCACCGCCGGCGCTCGCGCACCAGTTCGGTGAAGTAGGCGCGGAGTTCGGCGGTGGCCGCGTCGGAGAGGGCCAGCTGGCTCGCGGACGGCAGCAGCTCCTGGGTGAAGACCTGATCGTGGGTGAGCTCCCGCAGCCGGGGCAGATCGCCGGACGGGAGGCCGAGCCAGCCGCCGATGGTGGCCACCGGAAGCTCCTCGCAGACCAGGTCCGAGAAGTCGGCCTCGCCGTGCCGGACCCGTTCGGCGACACCGTCGAGGAGCCGGTCGGTCACCGGTCCGACCATCCGGCCGATCCGCTCGATGGCGTTGCGGTCGAACGAACCGGCCGCCCGGCGGACCCGGGTGTGGTCGGGCGGGTTGAGGGCGGGCAGGGTCTTGCTCATCTCCGTCGAGGAGGGCGAGCCCCAGCGGGTCCCGCCCCCTCGGCGGTCACGCCATTTCCGGTCCGGTTCGAGCCAGTCGCGGTCGCGGAGTATCCGGTCGCAGAGGTCGTAGCCGGTGACCACATGGCCACCCCACGGCGCCGGGAGGACCGGCCCCATCGACCGTAGCTCCGCGTAGATCGGGAAGGGGGCACTCTGCCCCTTCGCCGTTCGGAGCCGGGAGAAGAGCGGTGCGGCGGTGCGGCGGTCTACCGGGGCAGGGGTCGCGACCCTCACAGTGGCGGATCCTTTCTTCAGCGTCAGCCGCCATGTGTACCCCAGAAACAATTAAGCTATCCGCGACCGTCGCATCACTCGAAGTAACCTACGTCACTCCGGTCACTCACGTCACTCCCCCCTCGTCCATGCCAGGAATCGACTGAAGAGTCCCCCCTTGGCCTGGGGCCGTGCCGCGGGCGCCGGGGTGCCGGGGTGGGACGGGGCGACGGCCCGCTGGGCCGAGGGCCGGGTGTAATCGGCCGGCTTGGGGGCGGCGCTCTGGGGGGTGAAGCGGATCGGGAGATTCACCAGGGTGCGGCTCCACGGGGTGGGTGCCCAGTTCAGGTCCTTGAACGGAACGCGCACCTCGACATCGGGGAGCCGGTTCAGCAGCGTCTCCACCGCCGCGACCGCGATCATGAACGCCGGGTCCTTGGCGGGGCAGGCGTGCGGCCCGGCGCCGAAGGCCAGATGGGCCTTGCCGCTGAGCTGCTCCCGGTGCGCGGTCAGCCGGGGGTCGGTATTGGCCGCGGCGAAGGAGATCACGATCGGGTCGTTGGCCCGGATCGTGCGGTCCCCGAGTTCCACGTCGTGGGTCGGGTAGTGGGCCGCGTAGTTGGCGATCGGGGCGTAGTTCCAGAGCGCCTGGGAGACCGCGTCCTCCACCGGGAGCCCGGTCTGCCACTCCTCCGCCAGATAGAGGGCCGTACTGGTGCCGATGGCGGCGGTCAGGGGGGCCGTACCACCGGACAGCAGGGTCACCAGCTGGTGCAGCACCTCCTCGTCGGTCAGCCGGGCGGAGTGCTCCATCAGCCGGGTGGTCAGGTCGCTGCCGGGGCTGCGCCGCTTGAGGGCGATCAGCTCGCCGAGCGCGCCACCGAGCACCTGGTCGGCGTTGGGGGTGCCGTCGAAGATCCCGGAGATCCCGGCGATGACCCGGTCGCCGATCTCCGGCGGGCAGCCGAACAGGTCGCTGAAGACCAGCAGGGGCAGCGGCTGGGCGTAGTCCGCCATCAGCTCGGCCTGCCCCTGGGGCACACCGCTGAACTGGCCGATGAGATAGTCCGCGGACTGCTGGGTCTGCCGGACCAGCTGCAGTTCGTTGACGGTGGCCAGACTGTCCGTCACGGCCTGGCGGAGCCGGGCGTGGGCGGCCCCGTCGCTGAACAGGGCGTTGGGCCGGTAGCCCATCATGGGCAGGGCCGGGCTGTCCTCGGGCACCCGCCCCTCGTTGAGCGCGTTCCAGCGGCGGGAGTCACGGACGAAGGACGCCGGATTCTGCAGGATGTAGAGCGCCGCGTCGTAGCTCGTGACCAGTTCGACCTCGACACCGGGGGCGATGTCGACGGGGGCGCTCGGGCCGTAGGAACGCAGGGTGGCGTAGGTGCCCTCGGGGTCGGAACCGAACGCCGCCCCGTAGAGCGGTGTATTGCCGTGTGCGGGGCAGCCCGCGGGTATCCCGCTGCCGTCGGGGAGCTGCTGCATGGGGGAGTCTCCTAGCCGAGAAGCGATAGAAGGTGGTTCACCAGAGTGATCAGCGCCTGGGCGGACGAGCGCTCATCACGTACGTCGCAGGCCACGACGGGGGTGTCGGCGCTGAGGTTCAGCGCCTCCCGGACCTCGTCGAGCGGATAGACCGGCGATGTCTGGAAGTGGTTGACGCCGATGGCGTAGGTCAGTCCGAAACTCTCGACGAGGTCGAGGATGGGGAAGGACTCGGAGAGGCGCTCCGGGTCGACGAGGACGAGGGCGCCCAGGGCTCCGCGGGACAGCTCCTCCCACATCTCCTTGAAGCGCTCCTGGCCGGGGGTGCCGAAGAGGTACAGCACCACCTGGTCGCTGAGGGTGAGCCGGCCGAAGTCCATGGCGACGGTGGTCGTCGTCTTGTCCGGGGTGCCGGAGAGATCGTCGAAGCCCTCACTGGCCTCGGTGATCTCCTCCTCGGTCTGCAGGGGCTCGATCTCGGAGATGCTGCCGATACAGGTGGTCTTGCCGACTCCGAAGTGGCCCACCACGAGGATCTTCACCGCGGTGGAGACGCCTGGGTCCAGGTACACGAGTCACGCTCCGAATCGGGTTTTCAGGCCATCGAGCACGGCGCTGAGCAGTTCTCTGTCGACACGTTCGGCACGCGGGACGGGCTTTCGCACCACGATCAGCGCGTTCTCCTCCAGCTGCGCCAGCAGAATGCGGACGACGCCCAGCGGAAGATGGGTGTGGCCCGCCACCTCGGCGACGGAGAGAAAGCCGTCGGCCACCAGGTCGAGGACGACGCGCGCCTCGGGGGAAAGGGTCCGGGCGGCGGTCGTGTCGGCCTCGGCGCAGACCAGGGTGGTCCGTTCGTACTCGTGGTCCGGTGGCAGTACCCATCCGTTGGTGATCACGAAAAGGGGTACGAGATCGGACGTCAGTTCCAGCTCGTGCTCAGGTTCCTCATGCATCGGCGCTCCCCGCCCGTGCCGGACCTTGTGTCAGCCTCGGTACCACGCCGTGCAGACGGGTACTGAACTCCTCGATATCGGCGTCGCGCTCCGCCGCGGCGGCCAGAAACGTTCCGTCACCCGCGGCGATCAGGAAGATCCAGCCGTGCTCGAACTCGATCACCGTCTGGCGCCACCGGGTGTCGCCCGGGCCGCCGGTGAACGGCGACGTGGCCCGGCTGTAGGCGTGGATGCCGGTCATGGCGGCGGAGATGGTGTCCGCCAGATCGCGGCTGAGTCCGGAGGTCGCGCCGCGCGGCAGTCCGTCGCCGCCGAGCAGGACCGCGTGCCGGGCACCGGCCACCTCGGCGACGACCTGGTCGAGTTCGGGCAGGACGAAGCCCGGGGCCCCGGCCGACGCCGGGCGGCTGCGGGGGTCGTCCGCGGTCTTGGCGCGGCCCGCGTCCACCCTCGGCGGCGAGGTGAGGTTGTCCCCCAGCCGGGCCACCAGCCGGTGCATCCGGAAGGAGATCTGCTGCATATCCACCTCGGGCGCGGCGGCGGCGGCCAGATAGGCCCCCTGCCCGGCCCCGATGAGGAAGATCCAGCCATGGGAGAACTCGATGATCGTCTGGCTCCACCGCCGGTCCACGGCGTCCCCGGCGAAGTGGGCGATGGCCCGGCTGAGCGACTGCATCCCCGCCATGGCGGCGGAGATGGTGCGGACGTCCTTGGCGGAGAGGTCCTCGGTGGCGCCGCGCGGAAGTCCGTCGGCCGAGAGCAGGACGGCGTGCCGTGCCTTGGGCACATTGCGCACGATGTCCTCGAGCATCCACGACAGATCTGCGGTCATGTGTCTTCTGCCCCTTCGAACGGCGGGGAGTCGAGGTTGCGGCCGGATATGCTGCCGCGCTGGAAGGCGCCGAGGCCGCGGCCGGTGGCGCGGGCGGCGTCGTCGGCGTTCCTGGCCGCGGGCCGGACGCCCTCACGAGCGGCGCCGAGGCCGTTGCGCGGGGCCTGCCGGGCGCCGCGCTTGGGCAGTCCGTGGACGGTGCGCCCGGAGTGCTGGCCCCGGCCCTCCGCCTCGCGGATGTCCCGTACGGGAGCCTCGGTCACCGGCTGCTGCGGTACTTCCTCCATGGTCCACAGCTCCTCGGGCAGCAGGACGACGGCGCGGACGCCGCCGTACCGGGAGACGCCCGTGACGTCTACATGGAATCCGTGCTGGCGGGAGAGCAGGCCGATCACGGGGAAACCGAACTTGGGCTGGTTGCCCAGCTGGGAGAGGCGGGGCCGGACGTCGCCGGAGAGCAGGGCGGTCGCCTTCTGCCGCTCCTCGTCGTTCATGCTCACACCGGCGTCGTCGATGACGATGCAGAGGTTGTTCTGGACGTGCTGGAAGGTGACCTCGATCGGGGCGTCGCTCTGCGAGAAGCTGGCAGCGTTGTCGAGGAGTTCGGCGACGGCGAGGGCGACCGGGGAGACCGCCGAGGACTTCAGGGCGAAGCCGGTCTGCTGCATGATCTCGACCCGGCTGAAGTTGCGGATCTGGCCCTGGGCGCTGCGCACCACGTCGTAAACGCTCGCCGGGCGGCTGCGGCGGCCGATCGGCGCACCGCACATCACCGCGATGCCCTGGGCCTTACGGGCCATCTGGGCATTGGCGTGGTTGACCTCCAGCAGGTCCGACAGGACCGAGTGGCCACCGTATTTCCGCTGAATCTCCTCGAGAAGCGCCATCTGTTCCGCGGCCAGGCTCTGGAGGAAGCGGGCGGCGCCCTTCAATACGGCCTTGGTGCTGTCTTCGGAGGACTCCTCCGCTTCCTTGACCGTGGCCTCCTGCTCGTCCCGCATTCGCCGCAACTCGGCTTGGGTTACGGTGAGCTGACTCTCCGTCAATCGCAGTCGATGCCCCAGTTCGGCCTCGACCTCGCGTCTTTTCGCCCCCAGGGCCCTATTGCGGCCGACCAGCAATACGACCGCGGCGACGGCTGTCGCCGCCACGGCAACCAGGCACCATATGAGTGCGTCTTGATTCACGGCATACCTTTCCCGGCGCATGACCTGAACACATCGACGGATACACCTCGAGAGGGTCCGCAACCCGGCCGCTTTCCCCCACGCCAACTATGTGGCGACGTGCCTGAGTTGTGAGATTCATGATCGCGGATTCGGGAATGCTATCACCGCGGCTTCACCGCTGGGACCTGCACTTTTACCACCTGATGGTGATCAATGCGGATCACACCGAAGTCCCGCCCATAGCAGGCAAGTCGCTGCGGCCGGACCGAAGCCGGTGGTGCGCCGTCCACCGGACGGACCGCCACCGGGCGCGACCCGGGTGACACCGGGGACGGGGTGATAGCCGTGATACCGGTGGGGGCTGCCGGAAGCCCGTCCCGCGAACCGTCGCCCTCCGCCCTCTTATGGCGCGTTCGACTGCCTCTGTACCCCTACCCCCTTGGGTATGGTGGCGGGACGTCAGCTGTCGCGGCGCACCCCCTCATCCCGCGGAAGACGCACGGTCCCCGCGCGCCGCGCCCGTACGCCGGACCGGAGCGGCACCGTCCGGCGGTTCCCGGTCGCCCCCTGCCGCCGTCGCGGACGAGGAGAACCCCGTGAACCTCAGCCCACGTCAGGCACAAATCCTCTCGCTCATCGCGGAGGGCTGTTGTGACAAGGAGATCGCCAAACGACTCGGCGTATCCGCCCGGACCGTCGATTCCCATCTCCAGCGGCTCTATTTACGGTACGCGGTCCACACCCGGGCTTCGATGGTGGCGAAGTGGCTGCTGGAGGGCGGCAGCCCCGTCGCGGTGATGGAGCGTTGACCCCGCCGGACCGCCCCGTGCCCGCCGCCCCGCCGATCACCGCCGCCGATGTCGCCTCCGCCCGGCTGCACTTCGGCTTCCCCGCCGTCGTCGCCGACGGTCCCGGCCGGGGTGTGTGGTGGCAGGAGCGCCGCCCCCACGAGAAGGGCCGTACGGCGCTCGTCCGCCGGTCCCCCGACACCGGCCCTGACGGCCACGCCCCGGCCGTCGAGCCGCTCGCCCCGCACTGGGACGCCGTCACCCGGGTCCACGAGTACGGCGGACGCTCCTACTCCCTACTGCCCGACGGCTCCGTGCTCTTCGTCCACCGCTCCGATCAGCGGATCCACCGCGCGGACCCGGACGGCACCGTCCGCCCGCTGACCCCCGCCCCCTCCCCCGGCGGCCCGGGGGTCCGCTATGCCGATCTCACCCCCGGCCCCGGCGCCGAGGTGTGGTGCGTCCGTGAGGTCGAGGGCGAGGACGTCTCGGTCCGCTCCCTGGCCGCCGTCCCCCTCGACGGCACCGCCGCCGACGACCCGGCGGCCGTCCGTACCCTGGCCTCCGGCGCGGACTTCTACGCCTGCCCGGCCGTCTCCCCCGACGGCGGCACCCTGGCCTATCTCGCCTGGGACCATCCCCGGATGCCCTGGGACGGCACCGAACTGCGGCTGGCCCGGATCGGGCCGGACGGGGCCCTCACCGGCACGCGGGTCCTGCGCGGCGGCCCCGCCGAGTCCGTACTGGCGCCGCTCTGGCGGGACGACGGCTCGCTCTACGCGATCTCCGACGCCTCCGGCTGGTGGAATCTCTGGCTGCTGGCCGCCGACGGCTCCACCGCGCGGGCCCTCTTCCCCGCCGAGGAGGAGTTCGCCGAGCCGCCGTGGCAGCTGGGCGACCGCCCGTACGGCGTCCTCGCCGACGGCCGGCTGGCCGTACTGCACGGCCGCGGACCTTTGCGGCTCGGGGTGCTCGACCCCGACACGGGCACCCTCCGGGACGTCGAGCTGCCGTACGACTGCTGGTCGGGCGGGATAGCGGTGGCCGGGACGACGGTCGCCGGGATCGCGGACGGCCCCCGGCTGCCGCGCTCGGTGCTCGCCGTCGACATCGTCTCCGGCGGCTACCGGGTCCTGGCCCGGCAGGCCGACCGGCTGCCGCCCGCCGCACTGCTCCCCGAGCCGTCCGAGCTGGTGGTGCGCGGCGCGTCGGGGACGCCGGTATCGGCCTATGTCTACGCCCCCACCGGGCCCCTGCCGCCGCCCCCGGACGGGGCTCCGCCGGCCGCGTCCGCCAAGCCGCCCTGGGTGCTGTGGGCCCACGGCGGGCCCACCGGCTTCGCCGGGCCCGGACTCGATCTCGGCAAGGCGTACTTCACCAGCCGGGGTATCGGCGTGGTCGACGTCAACTACACCGGGTCCAGCGGATTCGGCCGCCGCCACCGCGACCGGCTGCGGGGCCGCTGGGGCGCGGCCGATGTGGAGGACGTGGTCGCGGTCGCCCGTGAGCTGGTCGGCGCGGGGCTCGCGGACCCGGGCCGGATCGCGGTCCGGGGCGGCAGTGCGGGCGGCTGGACGGTGCTGGCGGCGATCACGGCGTACGACGTCTTCGGGGCGGGTGTCTCCTACTTCGGGGTGTCGTCGCTGCGGACGCTCGGCGCGGAGACCCATGCCTTCGAGTCCCGGTACGCCTATGAACTCGTCGGCTCCTACGACCCCGCCGAGTACGCGGACCGGGAGCCGCTGGAGCGGGCGGACCGGATCCGGTGCCCGGTGCTGCTGATCCAGGGTCTGGAGGATCCGGTGGTGCCGCCCGCCCAGTCGCTGCGGTTCGCCGAGGCCCTGGCGGACCGGGGGCTGCCGTACGCCTATCTCCCCTTCCCCGGGGAGTCGCACGGCTTCCGCGACCGGGCGAACATCGCGGCCTGCTACGAGGCGGAACTCTCCTTCTACGGGCAGGTCTTCGGCTTCGTACCGGCCGATGTGCCCCGGCTGCCGCTGGTGAACGGGGACTGAGCGGGCCGGGTCGTCGGCGCGGGGTCAGTGGACGAGGACCGCCGCGCCGACGACATCGGCCGCCGTGGGCCGCCCGGCGGCCAGTGCGTCGAGTGGTCTGCCGAAGAGGCCGCGCGGTGAGATCGGAGCGAGGGACGGCCCGGCGACCTCCCAGTCGCCGAGGCCGTCGAGTACGGCGGCGACCGCCCGGGTCCGCTCGCCGGGGGTTTCGGCGCCGCGCGCGGCGGCCAGGGCGCGGGCCGCCGTGTCGTCGGGTCCGGTGCCCCGGTGGACGCGTACGGTGACCTGGGCCGGGTCGCCGGGGGCGGTGACGAAGTGGTGGATCTCGCACGTCTCCCCGGCCCGGAGGAAGAGCAGCCGGTGCTCCCGGCCGACGATCTCCCGGGGCAGTCCGTACAGGGCGCCCGCGACGGCGCGGCGCAGACCCGTCACGGTGAAGAGTTCCCAGCCGGGTTCGCGGGCCGGGCCCCGGCCGAAACCCGCCGGGACATAACGTTCGCCGTCCCGCCGGGCGGCGAGCACATAGGCGTCGAGCCGACCGTCCTCCGGATAGTGGCGCAGCGGATGGCCGAACGCGCCCCGGGCCGTGGGGGGCGCCGGGGTGGTGCCCAGATCGGTGAAGCCGCCGGCCGCGGTGAGGGCGGCCACGGTCTCCTCCGCCGGGGCGCCGTCGAGGACCAGCCGGGCGAGGCGTCCGGGCAGTTCCTCCGGTACGGCTCCGGTCCTGGCGAGGGTACGGGCCCTGGGTCCGCCGGGCGCGTCGCGTTCCAGGACGACGACATCGCCCCGGTGGGGTCCGGCGAGGAGCAGGGCGCAGCAGGGGGCGGCGACCAGGTCGCCGGGGGTGGCGAAGAGGCGGCGTGCGACCTCTTCCCACCGGCCCGACCAGCCGTGGAAGGCGAGGTACTGATGGGTCGTGGGGTACGGGCCGGGGCCGTCGGCGGGGGGTTCAGGAGTCGGCATGTTCGGCCCCCTTGTCCGACGGCAGGTCTCCGGTGGCGCGGGTCCGGGCGGGCCGGGGCCGTTCGAGCAGGGCGACGACGGCCGCGAGGGCGGCGACCGCGCCGACGATCGCCCCGGATCCGGTGGCGGTGTGCTCGACGACGTAGCCGGTGAGGGCGGATCCGGCGGCGAAGCCGATCCAGTTGGCCGAGACCAGCAGGCCGAAGGCGCGGGCCCGGGTCTCGGGGGTGGCACGGTCCGAGACGAGGGCGGCTTCGATGCCGTCGGCGGGCCCGTTGGCGAAGCCGATGACGAACAGCAGGACCAGGCTGAGGGCGAGTCCGGGTTCGGGGCCGAGGGTGGCGATGGCGAGCCCGTATCCGGCGAGGGCGATGACCAGATGGGTGGTCTGGGAGCCGGGCAGCCGGAGTCCGCCGTAGAGCAGGCTGCCGAGGACGCCGCCGCAGGCGGTGACGGCGAGCAGCAGTCCGGCGCTGGTGCCGATGCCGTCGGCGTGGGCGACGGAGGTGACCTGGACGGCGCCGATCGCGACCGCGCCGAGGGCGATGGCCGTCAGAATCCTCAGCTGGCCCGGTGGCCAGACGAACCGGTCGCGGTCGGGGTGGCTCGGCCGTTCGGCGCGTTCGCGGTCGGCGGCGGCCACGGCCGCGGCCCCGGCCAGCCAGAGCGCCCCCGCGGTGGAGATGACGGCGGTCGCCAGTACGGCGGCGAGCGGGGAGAAGAGCAGGACCGCCCCGGCCACGATCAGCGGGCCGAGGATGAAGACGCTCTCGGTGAGCAGGCCGGAGAGCGCCAGCAGGGTCTTGCGCTCCTGCTCCCCGGTGACGTAGCCGGTGAAGACGGAGTTGGAGACGGCGCCGGACGGCGGGGTGCAGGCGCCGACGGTGAAGGCGGCGGCGGCCAGCAGGGCGGGATGCGGTTCCCCGGCGGCGACCAGCAGGAAGACGGTGAAGGCCAGCGCCTGAAGGACGGTGGCGACCAGCAGGGATCTCCGCAGCCCCCGGGCGTCGGTGACATGGCCCCAGACGGGGGCGGTGAAGGTGAGGGCGACGGCGTAGGCGCCCGCCACCAGTCCGGCGCCCGCGAAGCCGCCGATCACGTCCTCGGCCGCGAGCAGCAGCGCCAGGCTCACCATTCCGGCGAGCAGCCGGCAGGCGAAGAGGGCGATCACCACCCGGGGGATGCCGGGGACGCGGAGCGCGGCTCCGTACAGACTGAGTGCTCCCATACGCGGTCTCCTCGCGTCCACGCGCGGTCGGGGGCCTCATCGTGGTGTGCCGCCGGGCCGTGGTCAACACGGCCGAACCGGCCGTTCGGGTGAGAGCGGCGGACGGCCCGCGGGAGGGGTGCGTTCACCGGTGAGGTGTTCCCCGTAGGGGGTTTTCCGGAGATCGACGCGGCCGGTCAGGCGTGTCTACCGTGGCCGTATCCGCCCGCCGCCACCATGGCGCGCAGCAGGTCCGGGCGTACCCCTCCGGAAGGAGCCGAGTCTCTTGTCCGAAAAGCTGCTCACTCAGCCCGAGTCCACCACCGAGGTCAGGGCCGCCGCCTGTACGCCGGCCGCGTGGGACTGTCAGACCCACGCGTTCTACGGCGCGCCGGAGAAGGTGGCCGAGAATCTGGCGAGCCTCCCCGACTCCCTGGTCCAGCGCCGTGTGTACATGGTGATGATCCAGGGCGAGGGCCGCGCCGAGGCCCGTGTCTTCGAGCGCTTCAGCTTCGAGGACCCGGAGGGCACGATCGCCAGCTGGCAGGACGACAACCTGGGTGACCTGGTCACCCAGCTGACGGATGTCATCGTCGCCAACAAGGGTGTGCACTGCCCCGGCGAGCAGGTCCGTGCGACGCTCGACCAGTCCCACGACTTCGCGGTCGGCAGCCCCGAGCCCGCCCCGAAGACGGCGGCCGAGGCGTTCCGTCCGGTGGTCGAGGGCTTCAAGGACCACACGTTCATCCAGGCCACGGTGCTGGTGCTCTGCTGAGCCGACCACCGGGTCGACCCGAGTACGGTACGCCCGCGCCGTCCGGCGCGGGCGTACCGCCGTGGCGGGGCGGGGGGCGGCCCCCGCCCCCCCCCGCGAGGCGTCTAGGCCGGGGGCGGGCC
>NZ_JBFADP010000087.1:0-24183 GCF_040641415.1 Streptomyces sp. NPDC020875
AAACTAGCCCGGTGACCACCTCTATCTGCGGAGGGACTACCGCGACGCGGGGGCGCCCGTGAAGACGGCCTGGGGCCCCGGCTGACCCCCGGCGCGCCCCGGCCGCCCCGTGCGGCCGTCCGGAGCGCCTCAGCCCGCGACCGTGCCGGGACCCGGGCCAGGACCCCGCCCCTGATCCGGCTCCGGGGGCGAGGGCGCGTCCGCCCGTACGGCGGGGCCCGCGGTGTCGTGCGCCCCGTCGAACAGTTCCAGCATCCGGCCGAGCACCTTGGCGCACGCGGCGATCTCCGCCCCGGTCAGCTCGCCGCCCGCCCCGCGCAGGAACTCCCGCTCGCGCCGGGTGACCGCGGTGAGCGCGGCGTCCCCCGCCGCTGTGAGCCGGATCAGCGGAGAGCGTCGATGCGCCGGATTCGGAACCGGCTCCACCCAGTGCGCGGCCTCGGCCCCGTTCACCATCCGCTGGACGAACTGCCTGCTCAGTGCCTGACCGCGGCTCAGCTGCGGAACGCTCATCGGGCCGTGGCGGCGCAGCAGGTCGAGCACCGCCCGAACCCCGGCAGGCATCCCCTCGGCCGGAGCCGTCCGCTCCACCGCCCGCAGGACCCGGCGATAGAGGAGACCGCTCAGCCCCAGCACATCGGCGAGGCGGTCGGCGAGTTCATCGGGAGTCAGCGGCTTCACGGGCGTCGTCACCCCACCATCATGACACCTTGGTTGTCATCCTTCACCGGAGATGACACCTTGGTTGTCATGACTGATGGATCCCCTCCCGACGGCCTCCGCTCGTTCCCGGCCGAGGACGGTGTGCTCGCCTATCGCGACCGGGGCACCGGACCGCCGCTGGTGCTGCTGCACGGCGGCTTTCTGCACGGCGCGATGTGGGAACCACAGCTCGACCGGTTCGCCCACACCCACCGGGTGATCGTGCCGGACGCCCGGGGTCACGGCGGCTCCACCGCCGGTACCCGGCCGTTCCGGCACACCGACGACGTGGCGGCGCTGCTCCGCCGGCTCGACTGCGGGCCCGCCGTCGTGGCCGGCCTCTCCATGGGCGGAGGCATCGCCACCGATACGGCGCTGGAGCATCCGGAGCTGGTCCGGGCCCTCGTCGTCAGCGGGGTCGGCACCAGCGAGCCCGACTTCCGCGACCCGTGGACCACGGCGGTACTGGCGGATGTCCAGCAGCTGCTCCTCGGGGGCGACGCCACCGGCGGGATCGAGCGCTTCCTCGACTTCGCGGCCGGTCCGTACCGCACCCTCGCCGAGGTGGACCCCGGGGTCGTCGGCGCGCTGCGGACCATGGCCCGGCACACCCTCACCGAGCACTGCGGAACCGGCGGACAGGCCCGGCCGGTCCCCGTCACCCGGACCTGGGAGCGGCTGGCCGGGATCGCCGTCCCCGTACTGGCCGTCAACGGCGGGCTGGACTCGGAGGACCATCTGCGGCTGGCCGGGCGGCTGGTGGCCGGGGTCCCGAACGGCCGGACCGCCGTGGTCGACGGCACCGCCCACTACCCCAATATGGAGCGGCCCGACGCCTTCGACACCGTACTGGCGGAGTTCCTGGCCGAACTGCCCGACGAGAAGTGACGGGGACCGACGGGCACCTGAGCCCGCCGGGACACCGCCGGGCCCCGCCGCCCGCTACCGCGCCCCGGCCGCCGTGAACTCCCCGGGCTCCAGCGTCGGCCCCGCCGGGCCCGGGCGGCGGGGTCCCACGGCCGCGGCGAGCAGGACATCGGGATACAGCAGCCGGGTCGGCGGCCGTTCCGTCGTCATCACATCGAGCAGCGGCAGCATCACCCGGGTGTCGACGGCGCCCACCGCGACCACCCGGTCCAGATAGCGGGCCAGTCCCCGGTCGAACAGTCCGGGCGGCCGGGCCGAAGCGCCCGGGTAGAAGGCGTCCTGGCCGGTGGCGAGGTTCCAGGCGGAACCCACCGGGCCCGCCACCGCGCGCTGGATCCGGCGCGCCGTCCCCCGGGTCCGCGGATCGTACCGGCGCAGGACCCGCGCCATGGCCAGGGCGCCGCGCGCCGCCACGGACAGACCGTGGCCGTAGACGGGGTTGAAGGTGGCGACGGCGTCGCCCAGCACCACGAAACCGTCCGGCCATCGCCGGATCCGCTCGTAGAACCGGCGGCGGTTGGCGGTGCTGTGACTGACCGCCACATCCGTCAGGGGTTCGGCGGCGGCGATCAGATCACCTATGACGGGGTTCCGCAGCCGCCGGGCGAAGGCCGTGAACTCCCCGGGATCCCCGGACGGCCTGCCGCCCCGGGTGCCGGCGAGAGTGACCAGCCACCGGCCGTCCTCGATCGGGATCAGTACCCCGCCCTGCCCCGGCGGGCGGCGCGGATTCGCCTGGACGTTGACGACGGGGAATCCGCTCGCCGCCGTCGCGGGGGCCCGGAAGATCCGGGTGGCGTAGACGACACCCGAGTCGACGGTGGTCTCGGCGACCGCGGGCAGTCCCAGGGCGGACAGCCGCCCGGGGGTCCGGGATCCCCGGCCCGTCGCGTCGACCACCAGATCGGCGGCGATCGTCTCCTCCGCCGCCGCCCCGGTCCTGACCCGGACGCCGGTGACCCGGTCCGCGTCGCCGGTCAGGCCCAGGGCCGTACCGCGCGACAGCCGCACCCCCGGCCGGGCCAGCACCCGGCGGCGCAGCTCGGCGTCGAGCAGATCGCGGCTGCAGGCCAGGATGTAGTGCCGGGACGGATGGTGCCGGGCGAACCAGGGCCCGGGCGGGCTCATGGAGACCAGATCGCGCATCAGCTCCATCCGGTGCGCGCCCGCCGCGAACAGATCGTGATCCAGACCGGTCACCAGCTCCGCCATCACCCGGACCCCGGCCGACCAGACGACATGGGCGTGCCGGGCCTGCGGAACCCCCGGCCGGGGTGCCGGTCCCGCCGGCAGTTCGTCCCGCTCCAGGACCGTGGTCTCCACATCCCCGAGCGCGGCGGCGGAGGCGGCGGCCAGCATCCCGGCCGCCCCGCCCCCCAGTACCAGTACCCGTGGTCGACGGTTCATGATCTGCTCCCTTCCTCTACGGCGGCGTGCCGTGCGGCCCCGCCGGTCCCCGTCCGCTCCCGCAGCACCCGGGAGATCGCGGCGAGGTCGCGGTACTCGAACCCCCGCTGCGGGGGCGGCTCGTCGACCGTCGGCCCCGGCCTTCTGCGGTGGTGGCTGCCGAGGGCGTCGATGATGGTGGCGGCCCAGGCGATCGCGGCGGCGTGGGCGCTGCCGTGCCCCGCGGCCAGAGCCTGCTGGTGGGCCCTGGCCCGCAGATCGGTGTCCAGATGCCGGGCGAGCTTCAGCAGACCGTCGTTGATATCAGCCTCGCGCCGGGTCAGCCGCAGAGCCGTCGAGGCCAGCGGACCGAGCCTGACTCCGGCGGCCGACGGGTCCACGGTCCGCATCAGCCGCCACAGCGGACCCAGATCGCGGTACGTACGGCGCATCCGCAGCCGCTCCTGGATGTACGGACCCGCGTGCGGAATGATGAAACCGGCCGCCACCAGGACCCCGTTGAGAGCGGCCATCGGCGGGGCCGCCTGTGTACTGAGCCAGTCCAGGTCGTGACCGGCGAACCGGCGGGAGCCGTAGGCCGTCAGCTTCATCGCCTCGTAGAGGATGCCGATCACATACCCGGCCTGCATGAAGACGAGCCCGGACCGCAGCCAGCCGCCGACCCGGGGGATCCAGGTCCACAGCAGCCGGGCCGCGACGGCCGTGGCGACCGAATGCGCCGCCAGATAGAGCAGGATGTGCTCACGCATCCACGGCGTGTCGGCGTAGTAGGTGTCGAGATCGCGGAGGCGTTCGACCCCGACGTCGGCCGGGACGAAGGTGGCCCACAGCCCGATCACCACCGCCGCGTAGACGGAGACGACCCAGCGGATCCGCCGGGTCCTGGACGCGGACGGATCGTCCCGCCAGACGATGATCAGTACCAGGCAGAGTCCGCAGAACGACACCAGCAGCGAGTAGACGATCGGCGCGGCGATATTCGCCACCCCGAAGAGATCGTTGACCCGGGCGATATTGGTGGGGACGGCGGAGACGAAGACGCCGATCGCCATCACCAGCAACCCGCCCACGGCCCGCATATCGGACTCACGGCCCCAGGCGCGCACGATACCCGGCGTCTTGATCGCGAGGGCGACCGCCAGCGCGACCGCCGGAAGGGCATAGGAGACCGAGAAGTCCGCCGGGTGCATCGATCAGCCCCGGCGGCCCGGACGGGCCCACGCCACGGCGGCTAATCGCCCCGGCCCCCGGGTCCGCCGCCCCGGTCGTCGTATCGCCGGGCGGGTCCCCGCCGGGGCGCTACGCACTCTCTTCCCGGGTGTTCGATTTCAGCATCGCCTCCAGCATCTGTGCCACGGCCGCCCGCTGAGGCACCGTCAGCTCATGGCCCCGGAACGACACCGACGTCACCCCCAGCCGCTCCATCAGCTCGGCCATGGGGTCCGGTACCTGACGCGACAGCCGTTCCACCAGAGGCTGGAGGGAACGATTCAGCAATTGGGTCGCGGGCGCCGCGAGAAAATCACCGGTCACCCCGAAGAACTCCGTCAGCGCCTGACCGTGCACGATATTGGGCGTCTTCCGCCCCTCCAGCAACTGCTGCGCCCAGACCGTGCTGACCCCCAGCTTCGCCGCCACCGCCGCCACATCAACCGGTCTGCGCTCGGTCCGGGTCTGATAGAGATGCAGCACCCGGCCCCGTACCCGCGCGTCGACGTCGTCGTCCCAGGACGCGGCACCCCCCTTGAGGAGGAAGCGGATCCGGCGGCCGGATATCCCGGTCTCGTACGAGATCTCCGGCACGTCGACGACCTCGCCCGGATCCAGCCCGTGTTCCTCGACGAGTTCGTCGAGCCGTCTCAGCGTTCTGCGCAGAGCACTCGCGGCTTCGGTCACGACCGGTCTCTCCCCGCCCTCGGTATCCTCGGCTTCCTGGGTTCTTTGATTCTTCGGTTCCCAGGTTTCCGCGTCGGCCGACGGTACCGCGTGACGAGCCCGGCTGCCATCGCGGTCCAACGATCGTTGACCGCCGCCCCATCGATCGTTCCGGCCGGCTCCGCCCGTCACGGCACGGCCGCCCCGACGGGCACCGGCCTTTCGGCCGCCCGCCCGAACACCTCCGCCAACAGCCCCGCGAGCGCGTCGAGTTGCCACGACGGCCGGTCCGTCCGCCGGACGAGCCCCAGTTGCGACGGCTCGTCGAGACCGTCGATCCCCAGATACCGCACATCCTCCCGGGCCGCCCGCTCGGCCAGCGGACGGCATACCAGCATCCCGTGGTCGCCCGCCGCGACCAGCGCCAGCCCCTCCTCGACGGTGGAGATCCCGGTACCGGACCGGATCGGCACCCCGCCCGGGGTGGCGGGCGGCACCCGCGCCGCCCGCCAGTAGTCGGGGGCGTCACCCAGCGGACGGAGCACGTCGAGCGCCGCCAGCTCCTCGACGTCCACCCGGCCCGCGGCCGCCAGCGGATGCCGCGCCGACACCGCCAGCAGCCGGTCCTGCGGCGGGAACCGGAATCCGGTGGTCAGTCCGGGCTCGCCGACCGGAAGCTCCACCACGGCGGCGTCCACCCGGTCCTCCAGCAACGCGGTGAAAGGCGACCCGAGCGGGATCTCCACCAGCTCCAGCACCACCCCGTGCTCACCTCTCAGCCGCCGGAACGCCTCGGTCACCTCCCCGTAGAGCCCGCCGTGGAAGCCGATCCGCAGCCGGTCCAGGGTGCCGCTGCGGGCCCGGTCGCGAGCCCGGTCCACGGCGGCGGACAGCGCCCGGTACGCCGGCCGCACCTCCGCCACGAACTGGACCCCGTGCCTGCTCAGCGCCACCCTCCGGCTGGTGCGGTCGACCAGCCGGACCCCCACCCGGCGTTCGAGCCCGGCGACCAGCTGACTCACCCGGCTCTGCGCACAGCCCAACCGCTCCGCAGTCCGGCCGAAGTGCAGCTCCTCGGCCAGCACCAGCAGGCACTCGATCTCCTGGACATGAACCTGATGCACGACTTCCTCCCGTGACCGGCGTCGATAACCCCCACTGATCGAGCGTTCAGAAAGTCGCCGTTGTTCCGGATCCGGCCCGCTGTTTGATTGGAACGCATGGTCACGCAGTCACCGGTCCCGAGCACCGGCCCTGATTCCGGTCCCCGCCCGGGTCCCGCCCCCCTTCCCGTCTCCGATGCCGATCCGGCCCCCGGCCCCGGCTCCGATCCCGGTTCCGGTACGGCCCCCGGCCGGACGACCCGGCGCCGGTGGGCGGCCGTCCTGGTCCTCACCCTGAGCACCTTCACGGTGGTCACCTCGGAGATGCTGCCCATCGGCGTGCTCACGCCGATGGCCGACGGCCTGGGCATCAGCCCCGGCGCCGCCGGATCGAGCCTGACCGTCACCGGCCTGGTCACCGCCGTCACCGCCCCCCTCGTACCCCGGCTGATCGGCGCGCGCGACCGGCGGGCGGTGCTGGTGCTCGCGATGCTGGTGCTGGCCGTCGGCAACGCCCTCACCGCCGTGGCCCAGGGCTTCGGCCCGCTCATCGGCGCCCGGATCCTGCTGGGCGTCGGGATGGGCGCGGTCTGGGGGCTCGCCGCCGCCGTCGCGCCCCGGCTGGTGGCACCCCGGCACGCCGCCCTCGCCGTCTCGGTCACCGTCGGCGGGGTCGCGGCCGCATCCGTCGCCGGTGTCCCCCTCGGTACCGTCGTCGGCGACGCCTTCGGGTGGCGTACCGCCTTCACCGCCCTCGCCGTCCTGGCGGTGCTGCTCGCCGCCGGACTGCGGCTGACCCTGCCCCGGCTGCCGCGTCCCACCGCCCCGGCGGATCCCGGCGGTACGACCGCGCGGACGCCCGCGCCGGCCGGCCGGGCCGTGCTGACCGGCCTGGTGCTCATCGCGCTCCTGGTGACCGCGCACTTCGCCGCGTACACCTATGTCCGGCCGGTCCTGGAGGAGCGCACCGGACTCGCCCCCGGCACCGTCGCCGTCGTCCTGCTGGTCTACGGAATCTTCGGGCTGGCCGGGAACTTCGCCGCCGGGGCCCTGGCCGCCCGGCGCCCCCGCGCCACGGTCCTCGTCCTCACCGCGGGCATCGCCCTGTCGACCGGGCTGCTGGCCCTCGTCGGCTCGGCGGCGGTCCCGGCCGGGGCCGCGGTCGCCCTGTGGGGGCTGGCGTACGGCGGTCTCTCGGTGGCCGGACAGCTCTGGATGGTCCGCTCGGCGCCCGACCGGGTGGAGCGGATCACCGGTATCTACGTGGGCGTCTTCACGGCCGCGATCGCCCTGGGCGCCTTCGTCGGCGGGGCGGTCGTGGAGACCGCCGGGATCACGGCCCTGCTGTGGAGCGCCGCGGCCCTCGCCGCCGTCGCCCTGGCCCTCGGTCTGCCCGGCGGCGGCCGGACGGCCGGGGACGGCCCGGTCATCGGGGCGTCGACGCCCGGGCGAACTCGTCGGTGAAGGCGGCCGTGAACGCCGGCAGGTCGTCCGGCTTCCGGCTGGTGATCAGGGTGCTGTCGCCGTCGCGGCAGACCCGGACCGGCTCGTCGACCCAGGTCCCGCCCGCGTTGCCGACATCGGTCCGCAGACTGGGCCAGGACGTCAGGGTCCGCCCCCGGACCACATCGGCCTCGACCAGGGTCCACGGGCCGTGACAGATCGCCGCGACCGGTTTCCCGGCCTCGAAGAACGACCTGACGAAGGCCACCGCGTCACGATCCATCCGCAGGGCGTCCGGGTTGGCGACCCCGCCGGGGAGTACCAGCGCCCCGAACTCCCCGGCGTCCGTGCCGGACACGGTCCGCTCCACCGGGAAGCTGTCGCCCCGGTCGAGATGGCGGAACGCCCGGACTCGGCCCTCTTCCGTGGAGACCAGGACGGCTACGTCCCCGGCGGCCTCGACCGCCTTCCACGGTTCGGTCAGCTCGGACTGCTCGACGCCCTCCGGCGCCACCAGAAACGCGACTCTCATCGCCGCCGCTCCTCTCGCCGCGCCCCCGGCACGCGGGTGCGCGGCGGGGGCGTCCGGCTCGTCTCGGCCGATGTGCGGGGGAGACCGTCCGGGGCCGGGTGGCATCGCCGGATCACGTCCGGTGAACGGCCGCAGCGCCCGGCCCGGTGCCTGTACGCGTACGCCTCCCACAGGCCGTCCGGTCAGCCCTTGAAGACGTCCTTCGCCTTCTCCTTGGCCTGTCGGGCGTCCCCCTCGGCCTCCTTGGCCCGGCCCTTCGCCGCCGCCCGCTCGTTGCCGACCGCGCGACCGGCCGCCTTCTGGGCCTTGCCCTTGAGCTGCTGGGCCTTCGCCCGCGCCTTCTCGTCCTTGGCCATGACACCCACCTCTCGGGGAGAACGGGACGGCATCCGTACGGTCACGGATGCCGTACGGCCGCCGGGTGCCCGCCGGGCCGGGGGGTAAACATCGCACCGTCCCGGTCCGATCCGGCCATCCGGCCCGGACCCCGCCCCCGGCCGCCGCACAGCGGTACGGGGCGGGCCCGGGAGAGAACCCGGGCCCGCCCCGTACCGGTCGGAACGGTCGGGCCGCCGCGGGTGGCGGCGGACTCGCGCGATGTCGTCGCCGGACCCCGCTACCAGTAGTGGTTGCGACCGCCGACGGCATGGCCCATGAGGCCGAGAACCCACAGCACGATCCCGATCACCACGAGCACGATGCCGATGGTCCACAGAATGTTGAGACCCGTGATCAGACCGATGATCAGCAGGATGACACCAAGGACGATCATGGTCACTCCTCGGCCAGGATGGCTTTTGTCCCGATATGTAGAGTTCCCGGCCGGGGGCGGGGTAAACGCGGCGCACGACGCGGCCCCGCCCGCCCCGGATCCGCACCTCGACCGGTGGCTTCGGGGCGGGCTGCCGACCCCGGTGCCCCGAACCCGGGAACTCGCCCCCAACTGACCCGTATGTGATTTAGGTTAGCCTTACCGTATAAGCGTTCGGGTCTCGGTCGGAGGCAGGCCGATCGCCGCGCAGGCGCGGACTTCCGGCCGGGTGACCCAGGGGAGGGATCGCATGGGCACGACGACCCTGCGTACGTCGGCCGGAAGCGCGCCGACCGCATCCGAGCCGTCCGGCCGGACCGGGACGCGGCTGCGCCCGCCCGGCGGGGAGGACTTCATCGCCGTGGGCGGGCACGCACCGCACGAGCACCCGTTCCACCAGTTCCTGTACGTACCCCTGGGGCGGATCGTGGTGTCGGCGCTCGGCCGGGACCACGAACTCTCCGCCTCGGTCGCGCTCTGGATCCCGGCCGGGGTCGTCCACAGCGCGCACTTCGGCCGGGACGCGGTGGTCGTCCCCGAGTCGTTCGACGGCGGATCCTTCGATCTGCCCTACACCGAACCCACCCCGGTCAATGTCAACGACGCGCAACGCTCCCTGCTGCTCGGCCGGATGCGCAGCAGTACGGCGGAGCGCGACGACCCGGCCGTCTTCGCCGTACTGTGCGCCGCGCACCCCGACAGTCTGCCGCTGCCGCAGCCGGTCACCCCGGCCGCGCTCGCGGTGGCGCGGGGGCTGGCCAGGGCGCCCGGTGACGCGCGGACCGCGACCGACTGGGCCGCCGCGCTCTACGTCAGCTCGACCAGTCTGCGCCGGGCGTTCCGGGCCGAGACCGGAATGGCCTTCTCGGAGTGGCGCACCCGGCTGAGGCTGAACCACGCCCTGACCCTGCTGGACCAGGGCCAGTTGGTCAGTTCGGTCGCGGCCCAGGTCGGCTTCGTCAGTACCAACGGTTTCATCCTGGCGTTCCGGCGCTACTTCGGCCGGACCCCCGGGTCGTACGCCCGCAGCAGACCCGTCGGGCACCTCTGACCGGTGGCGAGCGGAAAACCCCGGGCCCGGTCCCCTCGTGTCGTGGAGGGGGCGGGCCCGGGGTCGTCTTCCGGGATCACCCTTCCGGGATCACCGGGCGGCGGTCACCAGGCGGCGGTTACCTCGGCGACGGTCGTCACCCGGGCGCACCGGCCCGCCGCCCATTCCAGCGCCATCCGGTGCTCACGGGCGGAGAAGTCGGCGACGGCGTCCGCGACCACGAACGCCCGGATGTCCCGCATCCACGCGTCGGCGGCGGTCATCAGTACCCCGATATGGGCGTAGACACCGGTGACGACCAGCTGGTCCCGGCCGAGGGCGGCCATCCGTTCGGCCAGATCGGTACGGACGAAGGCGCTGTACTTCCACTTGGTCAGCACCTGGTCGGGGGAGGCCGGGGCGACCTCGGCCGGGATCGCCTCCGCCCGTGGGTCGGCGGGCAGCCCGGAACCCCAGAAGTCCTGCTGGAGGCCGCGTTCGGCGGGGCTCTGGCCGCCCCGCTGCGCGGTCCACAGCACCGGAACGCCCGCCCGGTCGGCCTCGGCACGCAGCCGGGCGACCGCGGTCAGCAGGGCCTTCACGGTCGGCGAGTCCGCCCCGTACGCCGACAGGAAGTGCCGCTGGAGGTCGTGGACGAGGAGTACCGAACGCGCCGGGTCGGGCTTCCAGTCGACCCGGTTGACCGGCAGCTCGTCCGCGGCCGGGAGGGGGTAGGGGGTGATACGGGGGAGGCTCATGGTGTTCCGTTCGTTCCTTCGGTTCGGTCGGTGTCGGGGAGGGCGGCCGGTACGGTGCCGGGGCCGGCCGTGGCGCCGGGACCGGCGGCCGCGGCGCGCAGCTCCCGCTTGGACACCTTGCCGACCCCGGTGGTCGGCAGGGCGGCCACGAACGCGATCCGGTCGGGCACCTTGTACCCCGCCAGTCCGCGCCCGCGCAGATGGGACTTCAGCTCGGCCGGGCGGAGCGGCCCCGCCGCCGGACGCAGCACCACATAGGCGAGACTGCGCTCCCCGAGATAGGCGTCGGGCTCGGCGACGACATGTGCGTCGTGCACCGCCGGATGAGCGAGGAGGTGGTTCTCCACCTCCTCGGGGGCGATCTTCTCGCCGCCCCGGTTGATCTGGTCCTTGGCCCGGCCCTCCACCACGAGATGCCCGCTCGGCAGGGCCCGGACCAGGTCCCCGGTGCGGTAGAAGCCGTCGGCGGTGAAGGCGCGCCCGTTGTGCTCGGGGGCCCGCCAGTAGCCGCGGATGGTGTACGGCCCCCGGGTCAGCAGATGCCCGGTGGTGCCCGGCTCCACCTCGCGGTCCTCGTCGTCCACGACCAGGACCTCGTCGTCGGCCGAGACCGGCCGCCCCTGTGTGCCGTTCACCAGCTCGTCGGGGTCGTCCAGCCGGGTGTAGTTGACCAGGCCCTCGGCCATCCCGAAGACCTGCTGCAACCGGCAGCCGATCGCGGGCCGGACCCGGCGGGCCGCCTCCTCCGAGAACTTGGCGCCGCCGACGAGGAGGACGTCGAGAGAGCTGAGATCGTACGGAGTCCCCGCCGCCGCGGCCTCCGTCCACAGCAGTGCCAGCGGCGGTACCAGCCCGGTGATGGTCACCCCTTCCCGTTCGATCAGCGGAAACGCCGCGTCCGGGCTCGGCTGCGGGCACATGACCACCCGGCCGCCCGCGTACAGCAGGCCCAGCGACCCCGGGGAGGAGAGCGGGAAGTTGTGGGCGGCGGGCAGCGCCACCAGATAGACCGAGTCGGCCGTCACCCCGCAGATCTCGTTGGAGGCGCGTACCGAGTACAGATAGTCGTCATGGGTCCGGGGGATCAGCTTGGGCACCCCCGTACTGCCGCCGGAGAGCTGGAGCAGGGCGATGTCCCACGGCCGGGGTCCGCCGCCGGGCAGCGGACCGCCGGATCCGGGGGTACGGGGCACCTCGGCCAGGGCCGTGAAGGGGCCGGGGTCGGGGTCGGCGACGAAGACGTGCCGGAGCGCGGGGGCGTCCCGGAGGACCTCGGCCGCGAGGTCCCGGTGGTCGAATCCGGCGTGCCGCCCGGGGCAGACGTACGCCACGGCCTCGGTGAAGGCGCAGAAGTAGCCGATCTCCGCCCGCCGGTGGGCCGGGAGCGCCAGTACCGGTACCGCCCCGATCCGGAACAGGCCGAAGACCACCTCCAGGAACGCCGCCGTATTGGGCAGCTGGACCACGACCCGGTCGCCGGGGGCGATTCCGCGCGCCGTGAACCCGGCCGCCAGCCGGTCGGCCCGGGCGTCCAGCTCCGCGTAGCTGACGGTACGGCGCTGGTCCCCGTCCGGGTCGACGACCGCCACCCGGTCCGGGTGGGCGGCGGCCCGCTCCCGGAGCATGCCCCCGAGGGTCTCGCCCCGCCAGTGGCCCGCGGCCCGGTAGCGCTCGGCGAACTCGGCGGGCCACGACGGCGCGTCGGCCCCCGCGGTCGCGGTCGCGGTTCCGGTGTCGGCGGCGGGGCTCACAGGGCGGCTCCCACGGCGTGCAGGAAGGTACGGAACTTCGCGGCCGTCTCCGCGGTCTCGGCCGCCGGGTCGGAGGCGGACACCACCCCGGCGCCCGCGTACAGCCGCAGCAGTCCGCCGGTCGCCTCGGCGCAGCGCAGGGTGACGATCCACTCGCCGTCCCCGTCGGCGTCCTGCCAGCCGACCATGCCGGTGAAGTAGCCCCGGTCGAAGGGCTCCAGACCGGCGATGGCGTTCCGCGCCGCCTCGGTCGGCGTCCCGCACACGGCGGGTGTGGGGTGCAGGGCGCACGCCACGTCGAGGGCCGTGGTCTCCGGGTCGGCGAGCCGCCCGGTGACCGTGGTCGACAGATGCCACATGGCGGCCGTCCGGACCAGGGTCGGGTGTTCGGGTACGTCCAGGGCGGCGCAGTACGGAGCCATCGTCGCCCGTACCGAGTCCACCACCATCGCGTGCTCGCGCAGATCCTTCGCGGACTCCAGCAGGGCGGCGGCCCGGCGGACGTCCTCGGCCAGATCGGGGCTGCGCGGCACCGAACCGGCGAGCGGGTTGGCGACCAGGTCGTCGCCCCGGCGGGAGACCAGCAGTTCGGGGCTGGCCCCGAGCAGGGTGCGGCCGGGTCCGGTCGGCAGGGCGAAGACGTAGCCGGAGGGGTCGTTACGGGCCAAGCGGCCGAGGAGCGCGGCCAGATCGGGCTCCCGGCCGGGCGAGGCAGCCACCTCCAGGGTGCGGGCGAGGACGACCTTGTCGAGTCCGCCGCCGGACATCCGGGCCACCGCTTCGGCCACCGCGGCGGCGTAGACCTCGGGCGCCGGGACCTCCGTCACCGTCCAACCGGCGGGTTCGGGCACGCCGGGATCCAGGGTCACCAGCGGGTCGGAGCCGAGGGAGGGGCCCTCCGCGACGGTCTCGGGGACGACCAGCGCGGCCGGGCGGCCGGTGTCGAACGGGATCGCGCCGAGGACCAGCGGCCGTTCGCGGCCGGGCCGCCGGGCGGCGGCGAGCGCGGCCCGTACCCGGTCGGGCAGCGGCCGTTCGTCGAACGGGACATCGGCCCGGACGCCCTCGGCGAGCAGGGTACGGGTGGGGGTGGCCAGGAATCGGGCGCCGGGCCGGTAGGCGTCGAGCAGTCCGGTGGCGACACCCACGGCCGGGTGTCGCCGGGCGGTCGGCGCCGGACGCGAGGCCGGGACGGCGGGTACGGGCGGTGCGGGGGGTGTGGCGACTGGTCGGGCCGTCGGCACGGTGACTCCTCAGGGCTGCTCGGGTGCGCGGCGGGCGCGCGTGGTTCCGGGTGGGCTGTGGGACGGGTGGTGCGATGTCGTCGGCTCGCTGTTCGGCCGGGGTGTTCTCCGGGCGGCCCGTCGAGTGGTCCGGCGGATCGCGCGACGGCTGCGGTCGTGGGTGGGCGGATGGGTCTTCGGGCGGGCGGTCCGGTGGTCGGCGGGCCGGGCCCGGGAGGCCGCCGGGGGCGGGATCGCCCGGGCCGGGACGGCGGTACCGGCGCGGTCGTCCGGGTGCCCGGGGGCTGCCGAACCGGTGCCCGGCTGCGGCGTATCGGCGGGGGCAGTGCGGCAGTTGCGGGGGCGCGGCGAGTGTCCGGCGGCGTACCGGCGATCCGATCCGGTACGCCGCCGGGCCCGGCCGTCAGCGCAGCCCGGCGCCTCCGTCCACGTACACCTCCTGCATGGTCACGTGCCGGGCCTCGTCGGAGGCGAGGAAGGCGACGGTCGCGGCGACGTCCTGCGGATCGGCGATCCGGCCCAGCGGGATCGGCACCCGGTAGCGGGCCGGATCGCCCTCCAGGACACGGCGCGGCACGGTGTCGCCGTCCCACAGGGACCGCTGCATGGCGGTGTCGGTGGCGCCGGGCGCCACCACGTTGCACCGCACGCCCCAGCGCGCGTACTCCAGGCCCAGGCATTTGGTGAACGCCGCGGCGGCGGCCTTCGACGCCGCGTACGCCGCCATCCCGGCCCGGGGCACACCGCCCGCGTCGGAGCCGACGGTGACGACGCTGCCGCGGCCGCGCGCGGCCATCGACGGCACGATCTCCCGCGCGGTGTGGAACACCCCGGCGGCGTTGACCGCGAACAGCCGGGCCCAGTCGGCGTCGCCGACATCGGCCGCGGGCCCGGTGTGCAGTACACCGGCCACGTTCACCAGAACGTCGACGGGGCCCAGCGCACCGGTCACCTCGGCGGCGACGGCGCGTACCGCGTCCGGGTCGGTCACGTCCAGCGCGGCCGGCAGGAACCGGCCGGGCGCCCCGGTGTCCGCCATCCGCTTTGCGAGACCCTCGACGGCCGCGCCGTCGACGTCGGTGGCGGCCACCGACGCGCCCTGGGCGTACAGGGTGCGGGCGACCGCGGCCCCGATGCCCCGTCCGGCGCCGGTGACGAACGCGACCCGGCCCGCGAACCGGGGGTGCCCGGGGGGTGCGGCGTCAGACATCTTCTTCCTCCAACTCGGATGGGTTCCGGCCGCCCCGGGCCCGGCGGCCCGGGGCGTCGATCGGGGTTCAGCCGTCCAGGGCGCGGGCCACGACGGGCCCGATCTCGTCCAGCGCGGCGGGGGACATCAGCGCGTCGTGGCCGGTGTCCATGGGGTGCTCCACGAGCCGCCCGTCGAGATACGGCGGCCAGACCAGCTCGGGCCGCGCGTCGTCCGGTGTGGTCCTGGTGGCGGTGAAGAACAGCACGTCGCCCCGGTAGCGGCGGCTGCGGCTGCGGGCCAGCAGCCGGACGCAGTGCACATTGACCGACACGATGGCGTCGAGCAGCCGCTCGTCGAAGCCCGCGAGCAGCCCCCGGCTGTCCCGGATCGCGGCGATCCGCTCCTCGCGGTCGGCGGGAGCGTCGTCCCCGCCGCCCGCGGCAGCGTCGCCTCCAGCACCGTCGCCGTCACCGGCCTCGCCACCGTCACCGGCCTGGTCGGCCCGGTCGGATCCGAGTCCGGCGACGGAGAGCAGGAACCCGGACTCCTCGCGCTCCAGCCGCTCCCGCCAGTCGGGGGTGTCCGCGTACGACCAGTCCTCGGTCTCCGGCGGATAGGCGTCCAGCAGTCCGAGGAACGCGACCTCCTCGCCCCGTTCCTGGAGCAGCGCCGCCAGAGTGTGGGCGAGCGTGCCGCCGAAGGAGTAGCCGAGGAAGTGGTACGGGCCCTCGGGCTGCACGGTCCTGATCTCCGCCAGATACCGCTCAGCCAGCCCGGCCACATCCGCCACATCGGGCAGTTCGCCCGCGAGTCCGGGCGACTGCACCCCGTACACCGGACGGTCCGGATCCAGATGGCGCAGCAGCCCGGTGTACTGCCAGGCGAAGCCCGACGCCGGGTGGAAGCAGAACAGCGGCGCGGCGGAGCCCCGTTCCCGCAGTGGCATCAGCACCCGCAGCGCGTCGTCCCGGGCGTCACCGGCGATCCGGGCGGCGAGATCCGCCACCGTCGGCGCCGACATCACCGTCCCCACCTGTACGGGGACGGCCAGCTCGTCCCGGATCCGGCCGACCAGCCGCATCGCCAGCAGCGAATGGCCGCCCCGGGCGAAGAAGTTGTCCTCGACCCCGATCCGTTCCAGCCCCAGCACCTCGGCGAACAGCCGGACCAGGGTCCGTTCCCGGGCGTCCCTCGGGGGACGGCCCGCGCCCTCGCCGAAGTCGGGCTCGGGCAGGGCGGCCCGGTCGGTCTTGCCGTTGACCGTCAGCGGCAGCGCCGTCAGGGAGACGAACGCGGAGGGCACCATGTACTCCGGCAGGGTCGCGGCGAGCCGGGCCCGCAGCGTCTCCTGCGCGGCGTCCGCGCCCGCCGCCGGGACCGTGTACGCCACCAGCCGCCGGACCCCCGTCGGGCCGGTGTGGACCGTCACCGCGGCGGCGGCCACCTCCGGCAGCCCGGCGAGCACCGACTCGATCTCGCCCGGCTCGATCCGGAAACCGCGGATCTTCACCTGGTCGTCGGCGCGGCCCAGATAGTCCAGACCGCCGTCGGACCGCCAGCGCACCAGATCACCGGTCCGGTACATCACCGCGCCGGGCGGACCGTAGGGGTCGGCGACGAAGCGTTCCGCGGTGAGCGCCGGACGGCCCAGATAGCCGCGGGCCAGTCCCGCCCCCGAGAGATACAGCTCGCCCGGAACCCCGCGCGGTACCGGCCGTAGCGCCCCGTCGAGGACGGCGGCCCGGGTGTTGAAGATGGGGCGGCCCACACACGAGCCGTCGCTGTCGGCGACATCGGCGCCGAGCGCGTTGATGGTGTACTCGGTCGGCCCGTACAGGTTGTAGGCCATCGTGCCGTCGGTCGCCGCCAGCAGCCGCCACAGCGAGTCGGGGACCGCCTCGCCGCCGAGCAGGAAGAGCGCCGGGCGGTGCCGGTCAGGTGCCAGCAGCCCGGCGTCCACCAGCTGCTGACCGTACGACGGGGTCACATTGACGACGTCGATGCCGACCCGGTCGTAGTGCGCGGTGAGCGCCGCCGGGTCGAGCCGCAGCTGCTCGCCGATGACATGCACCTCGTGCCCGTCGACCAGCCAGAAGAACTCCTCCCAGGACATGTCGAAGGCGAACGACACCGTGTGCGCCACCCGCATCCGGCGGCCCCCGGCCAGCTCCACCGCCGGTACGAAGATCCGCTCCCGGTGGTTCTCCAGCATGTTCGTCAGACCGGCGTACGGCACCACCACCCCCTTGGGGCGGCCGGTGGAGCCCGAGGTGTAGATGACGTATGCCGGATGCCGCCCGTCGCGACGGGCCGTCAGCTCCGCCTCGGCCAGGGCCGTACCGTCCAGCGCGGCCAACTCGCCGGCGGTCGCCGGATCGTCGAGACACAGCTCCGGCACGCCGGGGACGCGCGGCACCCGGTCCGCCACGCCCGCCGTCGTCACCAGGCACAGCGGGCCCGCGTCCGCCACCATGGCGGCCAGCCGGTCCACCGGGTGGTCCAGATCCAGCGGCAGATACGCGGCACCCGTCTTCAGCACCGCGAACAGGGCCACCACGAACTCCGCCGACCGGGGCAGCCCCAGCGCCACCACCCGCTCGGGACCGGCGCCCCGCGCCCGCAGCGCCCGCGCCAGCCGGTTGGCCCGCGCGTCCAGCTCGGCGTAGGACAGCCGCTCGTCCTCGAAGACCAGCGCCGTCTCGTCGGGGGTACGGGCCGCCTGGGCGGCGAACAGGTCCGCCACCGACACCGGCTCCACCGGATGCCCGGTGTCGTCACCGAGCGCCAGCAGCGCCGCCCGCTCCGGCTCCGGCAGCGTGTGCAGCCGCCCCACCGGCACCGAGCCGTCCTCCGACACGGCGCGCACCAGCCGGGCCAGCCGCTCGGCGATCCGGTGGGCCGTCTCCGCGTCGTAGAGATCGGGCCGGTAGGCGAGGGTGAGTTCCAGCGCCGGACCCGGGGTGACCGCCAGGGTCAGCGGATAGTGGGTGCCGTCGACGCTGTGCGTCCAGCCGATGCCGTGCTCGGCGACGGCCTCCTCGCGGGCCGAGTCGTCCAGCGGGGTGTTGCGGAAGACGTAGAGCGTGTCGAAGAGCTGGCCGATCCCGGTCTCCCGCTGGATCCGGCCCAGACCGGTGTAGTGGTGCGGCAGCAGCTCGGCGTGCTCCGCCTGGACCCGGACCAGCAGCTCCCGTACCGACTCCGCCGGACGGAGCGCCACACGGAACGGCAGGGTGTTCATGAACATGCCGATCATCCGGTCCACGCCCGGGAGCCCCGGCGGGCGGCCCGATACCGTCGCGCCGAAGACCACGTCGTCCCGGCCGGTCAGCCCGGCCAGCGCCATCGCCCAGGCCGTGGAGAGCACCGTGTTCAGGGTGATCCCGGCGCCCCGCGCGAACTCCCGCAGCCGGTCGCTCGCCGCCTCGTCCAGCGACAGATCGACCACCTCCGCCGTCACCGGCGGACGGGCCGGATCGGCCGCTGCGACCAGGGTGCCCTGGTCGAGACCCGAGAGATGGCCGCGCCAGGCGACCACCGCGTCGTCGGTGTCCACCGCGCCCAGCCAGCGCAGATAGTCCCGGTACGGGGTCACCGGCGGCAGCACCGCCGGATCGCCCCGTGACCCGTAGAGCGCGAACAGCTCCTCGAAGAACAGCGACTCCGACCAGCCGTCGGTCAGGATGTGATGCTGGGTCACACAGAGCATCCAACGGTCGGCCGCCAGCCGGATCAGCGCCACCCGGATCAGCGGCGGATCCCCCAGGTCGAACCGGGTCGCCGCGTCCGCGAGGGAGAACTCCTCCAGCGCCGCGTCCTGCCCGGCGCGGTCGAGCTCCGACCAGTCCAGCTCCCGCCAGGGCAGCTCCCACTCGGCGGGTACCGCCTGCACGGGACCGGGCAGGCCCTCGTGCCAGAACCCGGACCGCAGATTCGGATGCCGCGCCAGCAGGGCGGCGAACGCGTCCCGCAGCGCCGCCCGGTCCACCGCGTGCCGCAGCTCCACGAAGTTCTGCATCAGATAGACGTCGAGGGCCCGCTCGTCGTACCGGGCGTGGAAGTACAGCCCCTCCTGGAGCGGCGCCAGCGGCAGCACCTCGCCGACCGACGGGAACACCCCGGTCAGCGTCGCGCGCTCGGTCTCGGTCAGCTCCACCAGCGGCGCGCTCCCGGCGAGGAATCCGCTGCCGCCGTCGGCCTGACCGGCGACCGCGCCCGCGACCGCCGCCAGCCGGGCCGGGCTGCGGTGCTCGAACACATCGCGCGGCGTCAGCAGCAGACCCTCCTTGCGGATCCGCGCCACCAGCCGGATCGAGACGATGCTGTCGCCGCCCAGGGCGAAGAAGTCGTCGTCCGCCCCGACCTCCGCCACGCCCAGCACCTCGGAGAAGACCGCGCACAGCGCCTCCTCGCGGGGCCCGCGCGGCGGCCGGGACGCCGCCTGCCCGGAGAGTACGGGGGCGGGCAGCGCCGCCCGGTCCAGCTTGCCGTTCACGGTCACCGGCAGCACCGGGAGCAGTACCACCGCGGACGGCACCAGGAACTCCGGCAGCCGCTCGGCGAGCCGCTCGCGGGCCCACTCAGGGTCGACGGTGCCCGTCGCATAGCCGACCAGCCGCTTCACCCCCGGGGTGTCCTCCCGGACCACCACGGCCGCCGACGCCACCCCGTCCAGAGCGGCGAGCGCCGCCTCCGCCTCGGCGGGCTCCACCCGGTGCCCGCGGATCTTCACCTGGTCGTCGGCGCGGCCCAGGAACTCCAGCTGCCCGTCCGCGCGCAGCCGCACCAGGTCCCCGGTGCGGTACATCCGGCCGCCGGGCGGCCCGTACGGATCGGCGACGAATCGTTCCGCCGTGGCCGCCGGGCGCCGCAGATAGCCCCGCGCCTCACCGGCGCCCGCCAGATACAGCTCCCCGGCCGTGCCGTCGGGCGCGGGCCGCAGGGCACCGTCCAGCACATAGGCCGTGGTGTTGCCGATCGGCAGCCCCACCACCGGACCCTCGGAGTCCGCCAGATCGGCGCCCAGCGCGTCCACCGTGTACTCGGTGGGCCCGTACAGATTGACCGACAGCACCCCCGGGGTCTCCCGCACCTCCCGCCACAGCGCGTCCGGTACGCCCTCGCCGCCGAGCAGCAGCAGCCCCGGCCGGTGCGCGTCCCGGGCCAGCAGCCCGCACTCCAGCAGCGCCTGCGCATGGGTCGGCGTCACGTCCAGCGCGTCGATCCGCCGCTCGCGGACGTACGCCACGGTGAACTCGGCGTCCCGGCGCTCGGTCTCGTCCAGGACGTGCAACTCGTGCCCGAGCACCAGCCAGAACAACTGCTCCCACGAGGTGTCGAAGGAGAACGACGCGGTGTGCAGGGCCCGCAGCCGCCGCCCGGCGGCGGTGGCCACCGGGCCGAAGACCGCCTCGGCGTGGTTCGCGTAGAGCGCCGCCAGGCCGCCGTGGGTGACCACCACGCCCTTGGGCACCCCCGTCGAACCCGAGGTGTGGATCACATACGCCGGATGCCCCGGCAGCGGCCGGCGCGCGGCGGTGAACCCGGCCGGGGCGTCCGCGAGCCGGGCCGCGACCGCCTGATCGTCGAGCACGACCCGGGGCGTACCGGCCCCGCCGCCGTCGGCCGGCGGCAGCAGCGGCAGCGCCGCCGACGTGGTCAGTACGCAGACCGGCCGGGCGTCGTCCAGCATCAGCGCCAGCCGGTCCGCCGGATGGTCCAGATCCAGCGGCAGATACCCGGCACCGGTCCGCAGTACGGCGAGGATCGCGGCCACCGCGTCCACGGACCGGGGCACCGCGAGCGCCACCACGTCCTCCGGACCGACCCCCCGCCCGGCCAGCAGCCCGGCCAGGGCGTCCACCCGGGCGCCGAGCCCGGCGAACGTCAGCCGCTCGGCCCCCGCCACCACCGCGCACGCGTCCGGCGAGGCCGCGACCCGCTCGGCGAACCGGTCGGCGAGCGTACCGGCCGGGACCTCCCGGACCGGACCGCGAACTCCGGGCCGGACCGCGCCCGGCTCGTCGGCGGCCAGCAGCCGCAGCGCCCCCACGGGCACGTCCGGATCCCCGGCCAGCTGGTCCAGCAGCCCCGCGAGCCGGGCGGCGATCACACCGGCCGCCCGCGCGTCGAAGAGGTCCGGACGGTACTCGACCGCCAGCTCGACCCGGTCGCCGAGATCGACCGAGAGCGTCAGCGGATAGTGCGTCCCGTCCCGGGCCTCCACATCCGCCACCCGGACCCCGTCGGAGAGCGCGGGCCTGGCCGCCGGATCCACCGGATAGTTCTCCACTACCACCAGCGTGTCGAACAGCTCACCGCCGCCCGCCTGCTTCTGGATCGCCCCCAGCCCCAGATGGTGATGGGCCAGCAGCCCGTTCTGCTCGTCCCGGAACCGGCGGATCAGCCCGCCCGCCGACTCCCACGGACGGACCGTCAGCCGGACCGGCACGGTGGTGATGAAGAGCCCCACCATCGACTCGACGCCCGGCAGCTCCTCCGGCCGCCCCGACACCGTCAGCCCGAACACCACGTCGTCCCGGCCGGTGAGCGACCCCACCAGGAGCCCCCACGCCGTCTGTACCAGCGTGCTCGGAGTGGTGCCGAGCCGCCGGGCCGCCGCGGTCAGCCGCGCGGTCGCCCCGGCCGACAGCAGCGACCGGTGCACCCCCGGCCGGACCGGCAGCCGCCCCGTATCGGCCGGGGCCACCAGCGACGGCCCCTCCAGACCGCCGAGCGCCCCCCGCCACGCGGCCTCGGCCGCCGGGCGGTCCTGGGTCTTCAACCACCGCAGATAGTCCCGGTACGGCCGGGCCGGCGCCGGAACGCCCGGCCCGCCGTCCGTGTCGTACAGCGCCAGCAGATCCTTCACCAGCAGCGGCATCGACCAGCCGTCCACCAGAATGTGATGGACCGTCACCACCAGGAGATGGTCCTCCGGCCCCAGCCGGGCCAGCAGCAGCCGCAGCAACGGCGGCCGGTGCGGGACGAACCGGCGGTTCAGCTCGGCCCGCTCCACCCGGCGCACCGCCGAAGGCGACGGATCGTCGGAGAGATCCACCCGGTCCAGGGCGAACGGCACCCGCGCCGGGACGAACTGCACCGGCTGCGGTACGCCCTCGTGCCAGAACCCGGCCCGCAGATTGGGATGCCGCTCCAGCAGCGCGACGGCCGCCCGCTCCAGCCGGTCCCCGTCCAGCGGACCGGTCAGCGACACCGACACCTGGACCGTGTACACGTCCGGCGCGGCCCCGTCGTACAGCGAATGGAACAGCATCCCCTGCTGCAGGGGGGACAGCGGGAGCATGTCCTCGATTCGAGCCTGGGTCACTGCTGTGCCCTCCACATGTCTTCGAGCATCGTGATCTGGTCCTGGTCCAGGTCGACCAGGTCGAGGTCCGAGGGGGTGTGCCCCCCGGTGCCGCCGCCCGCCGCCCACGCGGCGACGGCGTCCACGGCGGCCAGGAAGCCGTCCGCGAGGTCCGTGACGACCCCCTGCGGAACGGCCTCGCCCGCCCGGATGAACGTCAGGGTCAGCTCCGGCCCCTCCGGGCCGTCCGCGATCTCGGCGGTGATCTCCAGCGGGTGCGACAGCGGCAGCAGCGGATCGGGCCGCCCCGCCAGGGCGTCGGCCTCCTCGGCCGGACCCCACGCGCCGCCGTCCGGACCGCCCGCCCGGCGCCCCAGGTAGTTCCAGAGCACCTCCGGCCGGGCCGCCCCGTCGAACAGCCGGGCCGTCGCCGGGTTCGCGTACCGCAGCAGACCGGCACCGATCCCGCCGTCCGGGACCTGCCGCAGCAACTCCTTGATCTCCTTCAGGGCCGCCCCCGCGTCGTCCCGGCCCGCCACCACACCCGCCGGGTCGTACGACCGGGACGTCAGCCGGAGCGGATGGATGGCCGTGAACCAGCCCACGGTCCGGGTCAGATCGGCGCCCGGCAGCAGCTCCTGCTCCCGGCCGTGGCCCTCCAGATCGACCGTGAAACCGTCCTCGTACGGCAGCCCGCGCCGGGCCGCCAGCCCGCCGACGGCCAGCGCCAGCACGGTCAGCAGGGTGTCGCCGACCGTGCCGTGGAACGCCGAAGGCACGTCCCGCAGCAGCGGCGCCGTCCGGGCCGCCCCGGCCCGCACCGTCAAGGTCCTGGCCGTCGCCGCCGTGTCGAGGGCGGGATCCAGCTCCCGCCGGGAGAGCAGCGGCCCCCGCGCGCCTGGCGCCGAAGCGGCCAGCCAGTGCGCCAGTTCGGCCGTCCGCCGCGGCTGCTGCGCCTCCGCCAGCAGATGGGTCGTCCAGCTCCGCAGGGACGTCGGCACCGGCTCCGGCGCCGGGGTCCGGCCCCCGGCCACCGCCTCGTACGCGGCCCGCAGATCCGGCAGCAGGATCTGCCAGGACACCTCGTCCACGGCCAGATGATGGGCGGCCAGCAGCAGCCGCCCGGACACGTCCGGACCCCGGTCGAGATGGACGCCGCGCAGCACCACCCCCGACTCCGGCGCCAGCAGCCCCGACAGCCGGGCGGACTCCCGGGCCAGCAGCTCCCGCAGCGCCGCACCGGAGAGGCCCGTCGCGTCCACCGTCTCCACCACATCGGCGGCGGACACCGCCCCGGCGGGCCGGATCTCGGCACTCCACACCCCCGGCCGCGGCACCGTCAGCGTCAGCCGGAGCGCGTCGTGGTGGTCGATTACCGCCTGGACCGCGCCGACCAGCCGGGCCCGGTCCGCCCCGGGCGGCAGCTCCACCAGCCGGGCCTGCCCGAACGAGGCGTACGGGCCGCCCCGCTCGGCCAGCCACTGCGCCACGGGCGGCAGCGGCAGCGGCCCGGGGCCGCCGTCCGGGACCCGGACGGGCGCCGGGGACGACCCGCCGTCGCGTACGGCCGCCACGGCGGCGAGCCCGGCTGGCGTCGGATGCTGGAAGATCTGCCGCGCGGAGACCGTCAGCCCCGCCTTACGGGCCATGCCCACCAGCCGGATCGAGAGAATGCTGTCCCCGCCCAGCTCGAAGAAGTTGTCGTCGGGACCGATCCCCGGCACCCCCAGCAACTCCCCGATCAGCGCGGCCAGCACCTCGGCCGGTGTCCCCGCGGGCACCGCGCCCCGCTCGGCGGTCTCCCCGGCCGGCTTCGGCCGCTCCGGCGCGGGCAGGGCGCGCCGGTCGAGCTTGCCGTTGGGGGTGAGGGGGAGTTCGGCGAGGGTGACGAAGGCGGACGGGACCATGTACTCCGGCAGCCGCTCCCGGGCCAGTGCGCGCAGCTCCTCCGGATCCACCTCGTAGCCCTCGACGGGCACCACATACGCCACCAGACGCCGTACCCCCGGGGTGTCTTCGCGGAGGTGGATGGTGGTGTGGGTGAGGTGGGGGTGGGTGGTGAGGGTGGTTTCGATTTCGGCGGGTTCGATGCGGAGGCC
>NZ_JBFADP010000088.1:0-23939 GCF_040641415.1 Streptomyces sp. NPDC020875
GCCCGCATACCGCTGGAGTGACGGTCACATCTTCAACAGCCCCGCCGGCGCCTGAGGCGCGAACCGCCCCGCCTGGGCACAGGCAACCCCACACCAGGCGGGGACCCCAAAGCGGGAGGCGTTTAGCGGCCCCCCTCCATGTGCCCCGTGTCGTTCCAGATCTCCAGCGCCGGGTCCCCGTATGCCCAGCCCAGGATTGAGAGGGACGCGGGGGCCAGGGCGATCCTGGCCGCGAAGGCCGGGTCGAGGCCGAGCCAGCGCGCGCAGAGGACGCGCAGTATGTGGCCGTGGGCGAAGACGAGTGTGTCGCGGTCGCCGGAGCGGACTTCCGCCACGACCTCGTCCGCGCGCCGCGCGACGTCCGCGAGGGTCTCGCCGCCTTCGACGCCGTCCCGCCAGATGACCCATTCGGGGCGCCCGTCGGCGCGGATCTGGGGTGTGGTGAGGCCCTCGTAGGCGCCGTAGTCCCATTCCATGAGCGCGTCCCATGGTTCGGCCCGGTCGCCGAATCCGGCGAGTTCGCAGGTTTGCGCGGCCCGCGCGAGGGGGCTGGTGCGGACGGTGACGTCCGGCAGTCCGTTCCAGGGGGAGCGCCGCAGCCGTTCGCCGAGGAGTCCGGCGCCGCGTTCGCCTTCTTCGACGAGGGGGAGGTCGGTGCGGCCGGTGTGTCTGCCCGAGAGGGACCATTCGGTCTGGCCGTGCCGGACGAGCAGAATGCGCGGTGCCATGGTGCGGGTGCCCCCTGATGATCGGACAGTGGTCCTCCATCATGCATGGTCGGGGCATATGACCTGGGAGCCCGCCCCGGCCTCGCCCCGGCCCCGCCGCCGGGTCCTGCCCCCGCCCGGCCCCGGGTGCCCGCCCCGGTGAAAGCCCCGCCCCCGACGCAACCCGTGCCTCGCCGTACGCGTCCATCCCTAGGCCGGTACCCGCCGACCCGGCACCGGCCCGTACACCGTACGGTTAGCCGGTGGCCGGTCTCCGGCCCACCGGAGTACGCGCACGAGGGGGAACGTTCGGATGACGCACACCACGGCCACCACCACGGCTTACCGGCCGCGCTGGTGGCCCGAGCTGCTGTTGCTGGCGCTGGTGTACGTCGCCTATTCGGCGGGCCGTCTCCTCGCCCGCGGCGACGTGACGACGGCCGTCGACAACGGCATCGCGATACTCAAGGCGGAGCAGGCGGTCTCTCTGGACCTGGAGACACCCCTCAACCGCCTCTTCACCGAGCACGCGATCATCGGCGTGCCCGCCGATTTCCTCTACGCGTCCCTGCACTACCTGGTCACGCCCGTGGTCCTGGTCTGGTTGTTCCGCCGCCGCCCCGCGCGGTACCGGGCGGCCCGGACCTGGTTGATGGTGTCGACCCTCCTCGGGCTGGTCGGCTTCACCTTGATGCCGACCTGTCCGCCCCGGCTGCTGGACGCCGGGTACGGCTTCGTGGACACCATGGCGCAGTACAGCTCGTACGGCTGGTGGGGCGCGGAGGCCAGCGCGCCGCGCGGGATGGGCGGCTTCACGAACCAGTACGCGGCGATGCCGAGTCTGCATGTCGGCTGGGCCCTGTGGTGCGGTGTGATGCTCTGGCGCTTCGGCCGTACGCCGCTGCTGCGGACGCTCGGCGTGGCCTACCCGACCGTGACCGTGATCGTGGTCATGGGCACGGCCAACCACTACTTCCTGGACGCGGTCGCGGGTGTGGCCGTGATGATGCTGGGCCTGCTGCTGGCGAAGCCGGCGATGCGGTTCGCGGACCGGGTACGGGACCGGGTCGCGGGACGTACCGGAGCCGGCAGCACCGCAGCCGGGACGGAGCACACGACGGTGGCCGCGGGTGCCGGATCTCCGGTCGTGGCCCCGGTTGTCGGTGGCGGATGCCACACTTCGACGGGTGAGCGCATCCCAGGGCAGCGGACCTCCTCCGCCGCAGGCACCGCAGACACCTCAAGCCGTCCCGCGGACCCCGCGGGCCACCCCTCCGGCGCCACGCCGGGCGGGTCCGGTGCCGCCGCAGGATCCGCCGCGGGGTCCGGCCGGGCCTGAGCCGTCGGGTCCCGGGCGGTCGGCCGACTCCGCGCCGCCGACGCCCTCCGCGCCGCCACTGCGGCAGCGGCTCGCCGAGCTGCGCGGCCCGGCGCACCGCCCCCGGCCGCTGGATGCCCGCGCCCTGGCGGCCCTCGCGGCCAATCCGGGCTGTGCCCGCCGTGCGCTGCTGGACGGTGCCGGGGTGGACAAGGGCGCGCTGGCGGCGGCCCTGGGGTCTCCGGCCGCTTTCGGCCAGTCCCAGTTCGCCTTCATGCGGGGCAACGCGTTCGAGGCGAGGGTCGTCTCCGACGGGGGCGCCGAGCTGATGCGGCTGCTGGGGGTGGACGATGCCGAGGGGTTCCGGCTGCCCGAGCTGACGGCGGCGGGCCCCGAGGGCCGGGCGGCCCGTACGGCGCTGGCGCTGCGCGAGGCCACGGCGGAGGGCGGCTGGACCCTGCTCCGGCATCCGCTGCTCGCCTTGGAGGTGGCGGGCTCGCCGGTCTATCTGGAGCCGGACGGGGTGGTCGTGGGCCCCGACGGCGGGTGGACAGTGGTCGAGATCAAGTCCTTCCCGATGCTCGACGGCTCCGCGGACGCGGCGAAGGTGGGCGCGGCGGCCCGGCAGGCGGCGGTGTACGCGCTGGCGCTGGCGCGGACGGCCATGGTCACGCCGGGGGCGCGGGTCGCCGAGAGCGTGCTGCTGGTCTGCCCCAAGGACTTCTCCAATCTGCCCACGGGCTCGATGGTGGACATCCGTAAGCAGCTCGCCGTGACCCGCCGCCAGCTGGCCAGGCTGACCCGGGTCGAGGAGATCGCGGCGGCGCTCCCGGAGGGGACGACGTTCGACCCGGAGCGGACGCCGGAGGAGCTGTCGGCGGCCGTCGCCTGTGTCCCGGCTGCGTACGCGCCCGAGTGTCTGGCCGCGTGCGAGCTGGCCTTCCACTGCCGGGACCGGGCCCGGGAGGCGGGCGCGATCGAGGCGCTGGGCCGGTCGGTCCGGGGTGAGCTGGGTGGTCTGACGACGGTCGCCGAGGTCCTGGCGGCGGCCCGCGGCACGGCGGGTGACCCCACGGACCCCGCGGTGGCCGCCCTCCGCCGCGCCGCGACCCTCCGCACGGAGGCCCTCGCATGAGGTTCCACATCGACACCCGCCCGCACCAGGCGCCTCGCCGGGAAGCACTTCCAGGGGCGCGCGGAACCGCGCGCCCGGCCACGGTCGGCGCGCGGTCCGATCTCGGCATCGAGCTGCCCGGAGCTCCCCGCCTGATCCTGGCGCCCCACGGTGAAGCGCTTCCAGGGGCGCGGGGAACTGCGCGATCATCCACCGACGGCGCGCGGTCGGATCTCTGCATGGAGCGCCACCTCGACACCCGCCCGCAGCAGGCGCCCCACGGTGAAGCGCCTTCAGGGGCGCGGGGAACTGCGCGAACGACCACAGACGGGCCGCGGTCGGGATGCAACGGATTGGTCCGGGATCTTGTCTTGTGCGGGCCCGGCCCGGAGAGCCGAGGCGCTGGGGGTCCCCCCATTGCCGAAGGCATAGGGGGCGGAACTGCGCGATCGGCCACCGACGGCCCGCGGTCGGATCTCGGCATGGAACCCCACGGCGTTGCCCGCCCGCGTCAGGCGCTTGGCCGGGAAGCGCCTTCAGGGGCGCGGGGAACTGCGCGACAAGCCACGCACGGCCCGCGGTCGGCCACCGGCGTCGAGTCGCACGGCGCTGCCCGCCCGCCGGAGCCGCCTCACCCGGCGGCACCGGCAGGAGCGCGAGGAACCCCGCGAGCCCCCCGTGGCGGTGGCCGATGAGTCTGATCGCCACGCTCGCCCGGCTGGAGGCCCTGGAGGCGGGGCGGGCGCAGCCCGCCGCGACCGTGCGGCATCGGTATCTCGGCGAGCGGCCCCTCGTGTTCGTGCCGTTGACGACCGCGGGCGAGGCGGGTGCCCCGCTGGGCGCGCTGGTGGGGACCGACCGGGACGCGCCGAGGCTGCTGACCGTGGCGCAGCCCCGGGACCGTGATCTCCGGTTCGCCTTCCTCGCCGAGCTGGCGGATGTCGTGCTGCCGTTTCTGGAGGAGTTCGCCGACGCCGTCGAACCGGTCGAGCGTTCGGGTACGGATCCGGAGACCGGTAAGCGCACCAAGGTGGAGGCGGAGCTCTGTCTCGACGCGCCGCAGATCATCGTTCCGGGCCGGGCCGCCGTCGAGTACGTACGGATGCTGGGCCGGTCGACGCGGTTCCGCCGGACCGCCGAGGAGGATCCGGAGGCGGCGTATCCCGCGCCGCCGAGGGTGCCGATGCTGGGCCGCTGGTTCACGCATTACGCGGAGCGCGCCCGGGTCCCCGGCTCTTCGCTGCTGCTGGCGGCGACCGATCTGCTGAACCGGCACTGGGCGACGGGCCAGTCGTCTCTGGAGGACCAGCATCTGGGCGCGCTGCTGGCCTGGATCGATCCGCCGGAGGGGCGGTCGGGGGCGGACGCGGCGCTCGTGGCCGAGCTGGGCCGGGACGAGCGGGGGCAGTTGTTGTGCCCGCCCGCCGGGCCCGCGACCGACCCGGTCTTCGACAATCGGCTGCTCGCTCCGGCCGTGGAGAGCTATGACCGGCTCCGGCTGCGGCTGGCCGCCGCCGAGGAGGGCTCCCGCGCGGAGGGCTGGTTCGGTGAGCTGACCGTGGCCGAGCGGGAGATCCGGCGGTTGTTGCTGACGCAGTTGGAGCCGACCTGGCATGCCGTGTGGCACGCCGTCGATCTGTTGCGGGAGCTGCCGGAGGGCGCCCGGGTGGCGGATCGCTGGACGCGTGACCGCTGGTCGTTCACCGGTCACCGGGACCGGGTCAGGGCCGGTGAGCCGCCGCAGCCGCGCCGGGACGACGCGGTGACGGCGGCCCGCAAGCTGGTGACCCGGGAGACCGCGCAGGCCGAGCTGGACGCCCAGGAGGCGCTGGACGATCCGCTGGTGCTGGCGGGGCGGCGGCTGGCGGGCGAGGCGTTCACGGGTGAGGTCACCGAGGTGGTGATGGCCTGGTCGGAGTCGAAGCGCCCGTCGCCCCGCCCGCTGGTCACGATCAGGACCGACGACCGGCCGCATCTGGGCGAGCGGGTCAAGGTCTACCGGTCGCTGGAGGGCCGCCCGCAGTCGGCCGAGCTGGTGGTCCGTGAGGAGGACGGGTCGCTGGTGCTGCGGCTGCTGGACCGGATGGGCCGGTCGAAGGACCCCGCGCCCGGTTCCGTACCGGCGAAGGGCGATCTGATCGCCTGGACCCTGTTCGAACACGATCAGCGGGGCGGGCCGCAGTTGCCCGAGCCCGAGGACACCCCCTGGACGCACGGCGGGCCGCCGTCCGCGTCGGTGGAGGATCCCGACCCCGTGACCACGGAGGACCTGCTGTGACGACCGCCCCGGGCCCAGGCCGAGGCCCCGCCCCCGCCCCTGGCCCCGTTCCCGGCGACCGGTCCGGGTTCGACCCCGGCGCGGCCGCCGCACTGGCCACCGAGCGGATCCTGGCGGACACCCTGCACGGCACGTCCCGGGGGGTGGTCGTGGACTCGCCGCCCGGTGCGGGCAAGTCCACCCTCGTGGTCCGCGCCGCCCGCGAACTGGCCGCCGCCGGGCGGCCCCTGATGGTCATCGCCCAGACCAACGCGCAGGTCGACGATCTGGTGCTGCGGCTCGCCGAGAAGGACCCCGATCTGCCCGTCGGGCGGCTCCACAGCAATGACCCCGATCCGTACGACAAGGCGCTCGACGGCCTCCCGTCCGTACGGAAGTCCGCGAAGGCGGGGGATCTCGCCGGGCTGGCCGTGGTGATCTCCACGGCCGCGAAGTGGGGCCATGTGCGCGGGGTGGAGCCGTGGGGGCACGCGATCGTGGACGAGGCGTACCAGATGCGTTCCGACGCGCTGCTCGCCGTCGCCGGGCTCTTCGAGCGGGCCCTGTTCGTGGGTGATCCGGGCCAGTTGGACCCGTTCTCGATTGTCGGCGCCGACCAGTGGGCCGGGCTGTCGTACGATCCGTCGGCGAGCGCCGTCTCCACCCTGCTCTCGCACAATCCCGAGCTGCCGCAGCACCGGCTCCCGGTGTCCTGGCGGCTGCCCGCGTCCGCCGCGCCGCTGGTCTCCGACGCGTTCTATCCGTACGCCCCCTTCCGCAGCGGTACGGATCACGGGGACCGGCTGCTGAGCTTCGGCGTCCCCTCCGACGGTTCGGCCTGCGACCGGGTCGTGGACGAGGCCGCGGCGTCCGGCTGGGGGCTGCTGGAGCTGCCGCCGCGGCTGACGCCCCGGACGGACCCGGAGGCGGTACGGGCCGTGGCCCTGGTGGTCCGCAGGGTGCTGGACCGCGGGGGCGCGGCGACGGCCGTGGCGGGGGCGGAGCCGACTCCGGTCACGGCGGACCGGATCGCGGTCGGTACGGCCCACCGGGATCAGGCGGCGGCCGTCCGGGCGGCCCTCGCCGAACTCGGGGTCCACGATGTGACCGTGGACACGGCGAACCGGCTCCAGGGCCGGGAGTTCGATCTGACGGTGGTGCTCCATCCGCTGTCGGGCCGCCCGGACGCCACGGCGTTCCATCTGGAGACGGGCAGGCTCTGCGTACTGGCGTCGCGCCACCGCCACGCGTGTGTGGTGGTCTGCCGAGCGGGTGTGCCGGAACTCCTCGACGCCCATCCGTCCACCGAGCCGGTCCAGTTGGGTGTCACGGTCAAGTTCCCGGACGGCTGGGAGGCGATGATGACCACCTGGGAGCATCTCTCCAACCACCGGGTGACCTGGTCGCCCTGACCCGGGTACGGGTCTCCGTCAGGGCCGGGGCGGCCGTTTCCCCACCGCTCGCCCCGCCCCGCCTCGTACCGACGCCCCGCCCGCACCGCCGCCGGTACGCCTCGCACCGCCGCCCTGCCTCGCACCGCCGGTCGTTTCGTACCGCCGGTACGGGACGGGCCGTGCCGCCGGTCCGTCAGACCCGGAGGGCCTGCGCGTCCCGATAGTCCAGGAAGGCGCCGACGCTCTCCGCCGCCCGGTGTGGTGCCAGCAGCGCCGCCGTGGTGTCGATCATGGACTGGATCCGGGACGAGCGGACCCCCTCCAGCAGGGCCAGCGCCTCCCGGCCCGCCGCCGCGGCCTCCTCGTACTCGCCGGAGCGCGCCAGGGACGTCGCCAGTTCGGCCCGGTAGAGGGCCAGATTGCGGGTGAAGCGGTGGTCCTCCACCGCCGCCGCCCGCCGGGCATGGTGGATGGCCCGGGGCCAGTCGCCGAGCCGGGCCCAGCACTGGGCCTGGAGGAATTCCAGCTCGGGCTCCCCGAAGAACGACATCCACTCGGGGTCCTGGTCCGTCGCGCCGCCCGCGAAGTGGGTATGCGCCCGCCCCAGGGACTGCTCGCAGTCCGCCCGGTCCCCGAGCCCGGCCCAGCCGCCCGCCTCGCGCAGGGCGAGCAGGGAGCGGAGCCGGGGCGAGCCCAGGTCCCGGGCGGCCCGCCCGCCCGCCTGGGCGGACCGGACGGCCTCCCGGTGGCGTCCGGCGTCCCGGGCGAGGAAGGACGCGTTGGAGAAGGCGTGCGCCTCCAGGCCCGCGTCACCGGACATCCGGGCGGTCGCCAGCGCTTCCGCGTAGTGGGACCGGGCGTCGTCCAGCCGTCCCGAGTCATGGGCCAGCCAGCCGACGGAGATGGCCAGTTCGCCCGCGCCCGCGTGCAGCCGGTCGGCGGTCGCGCGATGCGCGGTCACCCCGGAGTCCAGCAGGGCGTACGCGGCCCGCAGCGGCTGGGCCGCCCGCTGGTAGAGGCCGTCGGCGCCGTGCCGGTCGTCCAGTACCCGGATCTGCCGGACCGCGTCCTCGACGGCCTCTACCTCGGTCTCGCCGACCCGGCGCTTCGCCGCTACGGGGCCCTGCTCCGGCAGGGCGCCGAGGACGGCCCCGAGTACGGGGCCGAAGGTCGCGGACGCCACCGTGGCGGAGCCGCCCGTCATGAATGCGCGACGCAACACGTCGCTCTCCTCGTCGTTCTCGCGTTGTTCGATCGTGGTACCGCCGGTTCCGCCGTTTCCGCCCCCCTTCCCGCCCGCCTCGTGCCACGCCCCCGGTACCGGGACCGTTTCCCGCACCGGGACCGACACCGGCCCCGGGATCCGCCCCGGGACCGGCTCCCGTTCCCGTTCCCGGACCACGGTCGGTCCGGTGCCCGGGGAGGACCGGCCCGTCCTGCCGCGCCGTACCTGCTCCCGGGCCGTGAACCCCAGGTCCGTGAGCCCGAGCCCCGGGAACATATGCCGGAACACCCGCTCGTAGGCGTAGTTCGGGCAGCGGATCTCGCCCGCCTCCACCCGCCCGATGTACCGGGCGTCGCAGGACACCTGCTCGCCGATCTCCCGGGCGGCCTTGCGTACGGCCGCCGCGAACTCGCCGGGGGAGCGGTGGCCGCGCAGCCGCCGGAAGGCGTCGTTGGGGACCGGTACGGTCTGCCGCGATGTCCGTGCCGACGACGCCATGCCGACCCTCTCTCGGTACACCGTTGTTCCCGGCGAGGCCGAACGTACCGGCTGAACGGGGCGGTTCACCGGGACTTTGGCTACAAAAGGGATAACTCCCCCCGGATCTGCCATGAACTGCCATCCTTTGCGGCGGAGTGTTGCCGTAGCCCTTGACGCTTTCCGGCGTTGAACCCCTTGGAGGCGCAATCCGTGTCTCGTGGTGTATGAGGAGGGGATCCTCTTGTTGGAAGCCGGCATGGAGCCCAGCGTCGGCGGTGTCCGCGGCGGTCGTGACGGACGGAGCGGACGTGATGGTCACGGCGGTCGGGACGGCTACGACGAACACGACGGCCGTGACTGTCACAACGGCATCGGCGGCGTCAGCGGTATCGGCGGCATCGGGCGGAACGGCGCCGGGCGGATCGGCCGGGGCGGCACCCCGGACCGGGCCCTGGACCACCCGGCGGACCCCGCCGACCGCCCCGCCGACCGCGCCTCCGATCGTGCCGGGAGCGGTCGCGGCGCGCCCCCCGGCGGCCCCGCTCCCGAGCCGTGCGATCTGGTGACCGTGCCCACCCGGCAGGGCCTGGAGGCCGTGGACATCCTGCGGCGTACGGCCGCGCCCGCGGTCGGCCCGGTCCTCCACGACAACGCCTGCGACACCCTCGGCTTCCTCGTCCCGCCCGGTACGGCGGACGGCTGGGACGTTCCGGGCAGCGCGTGTACCGAGACCGCGGGGCCGGACGGCGGCGGCTGGCTGCTGCCGCCCGAGGGGGCCGAGAAGGTCACCGATCCCGAGGTGCTGCGGGAGGCGCTGGGGGAGGCCGCCCGGCTGATCGAGGTCGTGGACCGCTGTAGCTGACGGCGCCCCGCCGTCGTATCACCACCGTGCCCGGCGTCCGGGCACACCGCGTACCGTACGGCTCGCGATCCGGGCCCAAGCCTCTGAGGAAACGCTTCTTCGGAGTCCGGGGCCGATAATGGCCGGATGGCGAGAAACAGACGGAGAGGCGCTACGGAGGCCGGGCCCGGGGAGCCGGGACCGGCCACCGCGCCCGTCGACGGCGGTACGGCCGAACTGGTGCCCGATCCCGAGCGCCCCCGTGCCTGGGAGCTGCTGGTCGACGGCGCCCCGCAGTCCCATGTGGACCTGGACGACCCCGAGCGGCTCTCCTTCGCCTATCAGCGGCGGCTCGGCCATGTCGCCGATCTCGCCGCCCCGGCCGGGCGGCCCGTACACGCCCTGCATCTCGGCGGCGGCGCCTTCACCCTGGCGCGGTACGTCGCGGCCACCCGCCCCCGCTCGACCCAGCAGGTGGTCGAGGTCGACGGACGGCTGGTGGAGTTCGTCCGCGGCCGGCTGCCGCTGGACCCCCGGGCCCGGATCCGGGTCAGGACCGCCGACGCCCGGGCCGCCCTGGCCAGGATCCCCGACGGCCGGATCGATCTGGTGATCGCCGATGTCTTCGCCGGGGCGCGTACCCCGGCGCATCTGACCACCGTCGAATTCCTGACGGAGGTCCGCCGGGTGCTGGCGCCGGACGGCTGGTACGCGGCCAACATCACCGACGGCGCCCCGCTGGCCCATCTGCGCGGCCAGATCGCCACGGCGGCCGAGGTCTTCCCCGAACTGGCCCTCGCCGCCGATCCGGCCGTACTGCGCGGGCGGCTCTTCGGGAACGCGATCCTGGTCGGTGCCGCCGTCGGACTGCCGATCGCCGAGCTGACCCGCAGGGTGGCGAGCGATCCGCACCCGGGCCGGGTCGAACACGGCCGTACCCTCGCCGACTTCACCGGCGGCGCGCTTCCCGTCACCGACGCGGCGGCCCGCCCGTCCCCGCCGCCGCCCCCGGGCACCTTCACCTGACGGGAGCCGTAGACCGACCCGGGGGGCGTGCCGCGGGCGATCCGGACGCGCCCGTTCCGGTGCGCGGTTCGCCGGGCCTACGGCGCCGGGCGCTCGTCCTGGTCGATCCTCGGCGGGTGCCCGTTCCAGATGGCGAAGACCGAGATCTCCCGCTCGTCACCGGTGAACGTCACCCGGATATAGGTGGACTCGCGCCAGATCTCCATCCGCCAGCCCTCGTTGGGCGTCGCCGTCACCAGCTCCGCCGACGCCGGGCCCATGTCGAACACCACCCGGCCGCCGTTGACGGTGACGCCCTTCAGATTCCCCGTCGGATCGGACGCCACGGGCGTACCGGTGACCCCGGGCGGCCGGGTGTCCGGGGTCGGACGGTCGGTCACCGGATTGTCGGAGACGTTCTCCCGGCCGTCGGAGACCGAGCCGGCGCCGGGGGTACGGGTCCCCGGCGAGTCCACCGTCTTCGCCGGCGGATCGGCGGTACGCGAAGGCGGCCGATGGGTCTCGGAAACCCTCGGCTTCGCCTGGGTGGTCGGGTCCTCCCCGGCGTTGATCGGTACGGCGACCGGCCGGTCGTACGCGGTTCCCGACATCACCGTGTGGACGCCCCACCACGACAACGTGACCGCCGCCCCGGTGGACAGCGTCCACGCCATGGCATGTACAAGTCCTCTACGCATCGGGGCCATACTGCACCACGTACCCCGTTCGTGTCCCCAAAGGGATGACCCGGCTCCGGATCACCGGATTCCGCCAACTCCTCGTCCGGGCCGAGGCGGAGTGGCCCGAGAGGCACTACGTGCCGGGACCGGGGTACTCCGGATGGCGTACGGTGCCGCCCATGGCAAGTGTGCTCGTGGTCGAGGACGACCAGTTCGTACGCTCCGCCCTGATCCGGCACCTGACCGAGGCGTCCCACACGGTCCGGAGTGTCGGTACGGCCCTGGAGGCGCTGCGTGAGGTTGCTCATTTCCGGTTCGACGTGGTCATTCTCGACCTCGGCCTGCCCGACCTCGACGGGTCGGAGGCGCTGAAGATGCTCCGCGGAATCACCGACGTACCCGTGATCATCGCCACCGCCAGGGACGACGAGAGCGAGATCGTCCGGCTTCTCAACGACGGTGCCGACGACTATCTCACCAAGCCCTTCTCCGTGGAGCATCTGTCGGCGAGGATGGCTGCGGTGCTGCGGCGATCCCGTGCCACCGTCGGAGAAGCCCCGCCTTCACGGGTGATCCAGGTCGGCGGACTCTCCATCGACCCCCTGCGCCGCCAGGCCGAACTCGACGGCTCCCCCCTCGATCTGACCCGCCGAGAGTTCGACCTGCTGACCTTTCTCGCCGGCCGCCCCGGTGTCGTCGTGCCGCGCAAGGAACTGCTCGCCGAGGTCTGGCAGCAGAGCTACGGCGACGACCAGACCATCGACGTCCATCTGAGCTGGCTGCGACGGAAACTCGGAGAGACCGCCGCCCGGCCGCGCTATCTGCACACCCTCCGCGGAGTCGGAGTCAAGCTCGAACCCCCCACCGGACAAACGGAACACCAACGAGGTCATCAGAGATGAGATGGGCGCTGGTCAAGGTCGCACTGGCCGTCACCACCATGGTCGTCGTCGCCTTCGCCGTACCACTGGGGCTCGTGATCAAGGAGATGGCGCGGGACAGGGCGCTCTCCAACGCCGAGCGCCAGGCGGCCGCCATCGCCCCGACCCTGTCCATCACCACCGAGCGGGCCCCGCTGGAGATCGCCCTGCTGGCCACCACCGCGGGAACTTCGGGCGAGTTGTCCATCCATGTCCCGGCCGACGGGGTCGAACCCGCCGTGGACATCGGCACCCCCCGTGCCGGACGGGCCGACTACGCCTACGTCCAGCAGCTGCTCCGGGTCTCCACCACCAAGGTGAACGGCGGTACGGCCCTGCTCCAGCCGACCGTACTGCGGAACGGCAAGGTCGCCGTCGTCGAGGTCTTCGTCCCCAACCCCGACATGAGCCGGGACATCGTCACCGCCTGGCTGATGCTCGCCGGGGTCGGGGTCGCCCTGATCGTCGGCTCGGTCGCCGTCGCCGACCGGCTCGGCGTCCGGATGGTCCGCTCCGCCAAACGGCTCGCGGGCGGCGCCCGGGAACTGGGGGAGGGCAAACTCGGCGCCCGGGTGCCCGAGGAGGGCCCCACCGAACTGCGCTCCGCCGCGATCGCCTTCAACGCCATGGCCGACCAGGTGGTCCAGCTGCTCGCCAACGAACGCGAACTCGCCGCCGACCTCTCGCACCGGCTCCGTACCCCGCTGACCGTACTGCGGCTGAACGCGGCGTCGCTCGGCGACGGACCCGCCGCCGAACAGACCCGGGCCGCCGTGGAGCAGCTCGAACGCGAGGTCGACATCATCATCAGAACCGCCCGTGAGGCGAAGCCGCAGACCACCCCGATCGGGGCCGGGGCCGGCTGCGACGCCTCCGAGGTGGTCAGGGAGCGGATGGACTTCTGGTCGGCGCTCGCCGAGGACGAGGGCCGCAAGGTCCGGGTCGCGGGCGTCGACCGCCCCGTACGCATCCCGGTCGCCCGCCCCGAGCTGGCCGCCGCCCTCGACGCCCTGCTGGGCAATGTCTTCCGGCACACCCCCGAGGGCACCGCCTTCTCCGTCGACGTCCACAACGGGGAGGACGCGGTGATCGTCCTGGTCTCCGACGCGGGCCCCGGGATCGCCGACCCGGCCGCCGCGCTGGTCCGGGGCAACAACGGCGCCCGCGACGGCTCCACCGGCCTCGGCCTGGACATCGTCCGCCGGGTCGCCGAGTCCACCGGCGGGGACGTCCGGATCGGCAGCTCCGTGCTCGGCGGTACGGAGGTACGGATCTGGATCGGGCTCGACACCCGGGCCGCCGACCCGGAGGAGCGCCGCAGGGGGCACCGGGTGCCGGACCGCCGGGCGCGTACCCTGATACCGGCGGGCCGCAGGGCGCGCGGCGGCTTCTGACCGGCGCGCACGCGGGGTGCCGCGCCCCCTGGCGGCGCCGGGGCCCCGGAAGCCGCCCGTACCCGCGTACGAGGCTGTACGCGGCCCCGCGCGACCGCGCCGGTCTCCGGGCCGTGGAGGCCGGCGGGCGATCCCCGGGTGATGCCCCGGAGACACCCCCGGGGTGCGGGTTTCCGGGCCCTGGAGAGATCTCGTACGGCCGCCGGGTTAACGGGTTCCGATGCGGCCCTTAACGCCACCCTAAGAACCCGGGCCTCCGCCCGGAATGTCCGCTCCTCTTCTTCATGGGCCGGTAACGTGCTGTGCACCGCCTCCTCGGCGGTACTCGACGAACCATCGCACCACACCCCCCACCGCGCGTCCCGGTCGGATCCCATCCCCCCACACCGACCGGGGCGCGCGTCTTCTTGTGCCCGGGGCCCCGCCCCGGATCCCGGCCGCCCGCCCCGGCGCCGCCGGCGGTCGCTCGCGACCCGGCGCGAACCGTTCCCGGCGGACGGGGCCGACCCCCGGAAACAGCCAAGGGCCCCGATCCGAGGATCGGGGCCCTTGGGCCCTGCAGGGTGAGTGACGGGACTTGAACCCGCGACATCCTGGACCACAACCAGGTGCTCTGCCAGCTGAGCTACACCCACCATGACCGGTCGTTTTTCCGACCGGCCGAGAAAAAGTGTACAGGGTTCCGGAGGGTGCTCGCGCCAGGGTTTTCCCATCCCCGGTCCGACTCCGGTCGAACCCTGTCCGAACAGGGCTCCCGGGCCTCTCAGCCCGCCTTCACCACATGCTTCGCCGCGATCGACTTCGCGGTGTCGGAGTCCGGACCGGGCTGCGGTACGAAGACCGCCTCGCGGTAGTACCGCAGCTCGGCGATGGACTCACGGATGTCCGCCAGCGCCCGATGGTTGCCGTTCTTCTCCGGGCTGTTGAAGTACGCCCTCGGGTACCAGCGGCGGGCCAGCTCCTTCACCGAGGAGACGTCCACGATCCGGTAGTGGAGGTACTGCTCCAGCGCCGACATGTCCCGGGCGAGGAAGCCCCGGTCCGTGCCGACGGAGTTCCCGCAGAGCGGGGCCTTCCCCGGCTCCTTCACATGCTCGCGGACGTACGCCAGGACCTGGGCCTCTGCGTCGGCCAGCGTCGTACCGCCCGCCAGCTCGTCGAGGAGGCCCGAGGCGGTGTGCATCTGCCGCACCACCTCGGGCATCGATTCCAGCGCGGCGTCCGGCGGGCGGATCACGATGTCCACCCCGTCGCCGAGCACATTCAGTTCCGAGTCGGTGACCAGGGCGGCCACCTCAATGAGTGCGTCGTCGTCCAGCGAGAGCCCGGTCATCTCGCAGTCGATCCACACCATGCGATCGTTCATGCGTCCACTTTATGGCGCACTCCGCTGGCCGGGCAGACTCGGGCGCCCCGGACCCGCCGCGTACACCCCCTGCGGAGGCTTCCCCAGCTCCGGCGGCAGCCCGGGCGGAATCCCCGGTCCCCGCCTGACCTGGGTCGGGACCACCGACTCCACCACCGAGGGCGGTGCCGGCTCGCCCTGTGGACGCCGGACCCGGTAAGCGGCCCGGTAGGCCGCCGGGGAGGACCCCAGCTGGCGCCGGAAGTGGCCGCGCAGCGCCACCGGCGACCGGAAGCCGCAGCGGCCCGCGACCTCGTCCACCGAGTAGTCGGAGGTCTCCAGCAGCCGCTGGGCCTGGAGGACCCGCTGGGTGATCAGCCACTGGAGCGGCGCGCTGCCGGTCAGGGATCGGAATCGCCGGTCGAACGTGCGTCGGCTCATGTACGCCCGGGCCGCCAGGGTCTCCACGTCGAACTGTTCGTGAAGATGCTCCAGCGCCCACGAGACGACCTCGGCCAACGGGTCCGACCCGATTTCCTCTGGTAAAGACCTGTCCAGATAGCGCTCCTGCCCACCGCTGCGCCGGGGCGGAACGACCAGCCTGCGGGCGAGCGCCCCGGCCGCTTCCGTACCGTGGTCGGTGCGCACGATGTGCAAACACAGATCGATTCCGGCGGCCGTTCCGGCCGAAGTGAGCACATCGCCGTCGTCGACGAAGAGCTCCCGCGGATCGACATGGACGGACGGGTACCGCTTGGCCAGCGTCGGCGCGTACATCCAGTGCGTCGTCGCCGGACGGCCGTCCAGCAGACCGGCGGCGGCGAGCACGAAGGCCCCCGTGCACAGTCCGACGATCCGGGCGCCCTCCTCGTGGGCGCGGCGCAGCGCGTCGAGCGCCTCGGGCGGCGGCGGTGATGTGATGGAGCGCCACGCGGGCACCACCACGGTCCCCGCCCGGCTGATCGCTTCCAACCCGTACGGCGCGGTGAGTTCGAGGCCGCCGGTGGTCCGCAGCGGTCCCTCCTCGCCTGCGCAGACGAGCAGTCGGTAGCGGGGTACTCCGGCGTCCTGGCGGTCGATACCGAACACCGAGAGCGGTATGGAACTCTCGAAAATGGGGCCGCCGCTGAACAGCAGTACCGCGACGACTTCCCGGCGCCGGCGCCCGGAGAGCTTTCGTGCTGCCTCCGGTGCGGCGGAGTCCTGACTCATGACGCTAAGCCCCCCTCGGTGTTCGCGTCTCCCCGTTCTTTCCGGGCCGTTCGCTTCTGCACTGTTCCCCTCGGTTTTGCGCGAGTACCCGAGCCTTCGATACTCATGATCGAATCTACTGCGTCCCGTGGTGCCGACGAGACAAGTTCGGCATGCCCCGCTATGTCTGTCGGGCAACTTGGCGCGAAGCATTCGATCACGAAGCGTTCCATCTGCAAGCCGCGCAGGGAAGTGGGCCTGTCGTGCATGGCCCGTCCCCGTAGGGTGCGCATCTCGCCGAAGACCCTTTCCCGCCTGCTGACAAGGGGGTTGGCAGGCCATTTCCCCAAGGGATGTACGCCTGCGCGAACTTGGCTGAAATCATACGGGTACGACGACGGGAACGGGCCGGATCCCGCTCACTCTCCCGGGGGATGTCCGAATGCGCCCCCGGTCTGCCCGCGAGCCCCCGTACCCACCCCGTGTGCCGGGTGCGCGCGGTCTTCCCCGGCCGCTTCGGGGCGGGGCCGGGAGGCGTTGCGCTCGGAACGGCGCAGCAGTACCCGGCAGGCGGCGGTGACCGCGGCCAGGCCGAGGGCGGCGGCCGCCGCCCCGCCGACGGACGCGCCGTAGCCGACGAGGACCACCGGGACGAGCAGACAGCTGAAGGCGGCCCACCGGACGACGTCGTCCGCCGCCTCGGCGGAGCCCGGGACGCCCGGGACCCCTGGGACGCCCGGGGTGTGAGAGGTGCCGGACACGTCGGAGGCATGAGGGACACCAGGGGCGCCCGCAGGGCCGGAACCGGTGACGGGCGGCGAGGGCGGGGACTCCGGCGGGGCCGGGCAGGCGGTCCGCCCGGCGGCGGACGGGTGCGTCGGCACGAAAGGCTTTCTCCTGACGGCGGGGGCGGCGGGGACGGCGGGGGTGTCCGAGGGGCCAACGAGGACCGCCGCCTTCCGGTCACTGCGGCACGCGGTGCCTCGACCCGCATGGGCCGCGGCCGAACGGGAGCGGACCGTACTCCCCGCGCTCCGGGCCGTGACCTGGGATACGACGGATTCCGGAGCGCGCGGCCGGATCGAAAGCGCCCCGCCGCCCGTGCGCCGTCCCGGTTCCGGCGCTCCGGCCCGTGTCCCGTCGCAGGTGGTCCGGGCCCGGGTGGGCGGACGGCGGCTTCCGGTCGGCTGTAGACGCCACACGGCATTGCCAACGGGGACGGCCTCAGGCATGCTCCGGGGGACGCCCGGTTGGGGCGGCGGCCTCTGGGCAGGAGAGGAGTGTCGCCGTACCCTTACGGGTATGGGCCAGGGAAGATGATTCCCGGACACAGCACCGCACAGTCTGTCCTGTTGTTCTCCCCTCCCCCCGTTCCCGCAGAGGACCTTCTTCGCCGAGACACCGATGGCCGGTCACGAGATCCCCGAACCCGCTGACCGCAAGCAGGTAGCCGACCCCTTGTCGGATCTGCGAGCGGCGGAAGAAACGCGCCCTTCGTGCGATCCGGCGTTCCGGCACGGCGTCGTCGTCGGCTTCGACGGATCGACCTCCAGTGAGCGGGCGCTCGCCTATGCGATCGGGATGGCCGTACGCTCCGGCTCCGGTCTGATCATCGTGCATGTCGCCAACCGGCTGCCGACGACGGTCTGGGCCGGTTGCGAACCGCCCGTCTTCGTCGACGTGCCCGATCACCGGACCGAGGTCCTGGGCCTGGAGCTGGCCTGCGCCGACTATCTGGCCGAGGTCCCCTGGATCCTGGTGGAGCGCGGCGGCGACATCTGCCACGAGCTGGAGGAGGTCGGCCGGGAGTACTCGGCCGACGCCATCGTGGTCGGCTCCACCCACGGCATCGTCGGCCGGATCTTCGGCTCGGTCGCGGGGCGGCTGGCCCGGCGCGCCCAGCGCCCCGTCGTCGTCATCCCCTGACCCGCCCCCGCCCTCGGCCGGAGCGACGGCCCTGAGGTCCGGGCCCCGGCCCTGAGTCCACGGCCCGAACGGCCCTCGGCGCCCAACTCCTCCTCCGCCGCCGGGAATTCCCGGAAATTTACCGCCCCGCAGAGGTGCTTTGTGCGCTCGTGAAGGGTACATAACGGGGTACATCACGGCCTCGAACGGCCGTACGGACCACACCAGTACGGAGCTACGGAGCACCACGACCGCGCAGCTATGCGCCGACAACCGAACAGACAGGAAGGGAGCCCGCCGTGAGCAAGGACGTCTCCGCGGGAAGCGCCGGTTCCACGACACTCGGCCAGCTCGCCCTCGGCCTGACCCTGCTGGCCTTCGGCATCGGAGCGACCGGTGTCGTCGACAACGTGGCGGCGGCCGACGCCTCCGCGGTCGCCACCTGGGTCGGCGGTGTCGCACTGTTCATCGCAGGACTGCTCGCGTTCCGCGACCGGGACACGGGTACGGGGACGGCCTTCGCCGGACTCGGCGCCTTCTGGTTCACCTGGGGCACCGCGGTCGGCGAGGTCGGGTCGGCGGAGGCGGCGGGTCTGTTCGCCCTGCTCTGGGCTCTGCTGGCGCTGAGCCTGACGGCCGGGGCCACCCGGGGTTCCCTGGTCCAGGGCGCGTACGGGCTGCTGGCGGTCGCCATGGCGCTGACCGGGATCGGCGCGCTCGCCGACTCCGGCGGGCTCGGTGAGGCGGGCGGCTGGGTCGCGGTGGCCGCTGGTCTGGCGTCCTGGTACGGGGCGACGGCCGCCCTGGCCGATCTGCCGACCTTCGAGGGACGCGCCGCGGGCCGGGGAGTGACGGCCACCGGCTGAGCGGGCGCGGGCCGGGCCGGCGCGCCGGTTCCGGCCGGAGTTCCCCCGCGCGGCCCGGCGGCGACGCGCGGGGGAACGGTACGCCGGTACGCGACCGGAGCCACCGGGCCGGGGCGGTGTCGCGCGGGGCATACGCCGTCGTATACGAGGGCGGCGGTACGGGTCCGGACCCGTACCGCCGCCCTCGTCGCGTACGGCGGGTTACTCGACGGTCACGGACTTCGCCAGGTTCCGTGGCTTGTCGATGTCACGGCCCATGGCGAGGGCCGTGTGGTAGGCGAAGAGCTGGAGCGGGATGCCCATCAGGATCGGGTCCAGCTCGTTCTCGTTCTTCGGGACGACGACCGTGTGGTCGGCCTTCTCCTGCTCCCGGTGGGCCACCGCCAGGATCCGGCCGCTGCGGGCCTTGATCTCCTCCAGCGCCGCCCGGTTCTTCTCCAGCAGATCGTCGTCGGGGACGATCGCCACGGTCGGCAGGGCGGGCTCGATCAGCGCCAGCGGGCCGTGCTTCAGCTCGGACGCCGGGTACGCCTCGGCGTGGATGTAGGAGATCTCCTTCAGCTTCAGCGACGCCTCCAGCGCCACCGGGTAGCCGCGGACCCGGCCGATGAACATCATCGACTGGGCGCCCGCGTACTCCTCGGCCAGCTTCTTGATGTCGTCCTCGGCCGCGAGGATCTCCGCGATCTGCTCCGGCAGCCTGCGCAGGCCCTCGATGATCCGCTTGCCCTCGGTGACCGAGAGGTCGCGGATCCGGCCGAGGTGCAGTGCCAGCAGGGCGAAGGCGACGACGGTGTTGGTGAAGCACTTGGTGGAGACGACGCAGACCTCGGGGCCCGCGTGGACGTAGACACCGCCGTCGGCCTCCCGGGCGATGGCCGAGCCGACCACGTTCACCACACCGAGGACCCGGGCGCCCTTGCGCTTCAGCTCCTGGACGGCGGCGAGTACGTCGTAGGTCTCGCCGGACTGGGAGACCGCGATGTAGAGGGTGTCGGGGTCGACGACCGGGTTGCGGTAGCGGAACTCGGAGGCGGGCTCGGCGTCGGCGGGGATCCGGGCCAGCGACTCGATCAGCCCGGCGCCGATCATGCCCGCGTGGTACGAGGTGCCGCAGCCGAGGATCTTGACCCGGCGGATGGAGCGGGCCTCGCGGGCGTCGAGGTTGAGCCCGCCGAGGTGCACGGTGGAGAACCGGTCGTCGATCCGGCCGCGCAGCACCCGGTCGACCGCGTCGGCCTGCTCCGAGATCTCCTTGTGCATATAGGTGTCGTGGCCGCCCATGTCGTACGACTCGGCCTCCCACTCCACGGTGGTCGGCGTGGCGGTGGTGGTGGAGCCCTCGGTGGTGTACGTACGGAAGTCGTCGGCCTTGAGGGTGGCCATCTCGCCGTCGTCGAGGGTGACGATCTGCCGGGTGTGGGCGACCAGGGCGGCGACGTCGGAGGCGACGAACATCTCCTTCTCGCCGATCCCGAGGACCACGGGGGAGCCGTTGCGGGCCACCACGATCCGGTCGTCGAAGTCGGCGTGCATCACGGCGATGCCGTAGGTGCCCTCGACCACCTTGAGGGCGTGCCGGACCTTCTCCTCCAGCGTCTCGGCCGCGGAGCGGGCGATCAGATGGGTGAGGACCTCGGTATCGGTCTCGGAGGCGAAGACCACGCCCTCGGCCTCCAGCCGGGCGCGCAGGTCGGAGGCGTTGTCGATGATGCCGTTGTGGACGACGGCGACCTTCTGGTCGGCCGAGAGATGGGGGTGGGCGTTCTCGTCGCTGGGGGCGCCGTGGGTGGCCCAGCGGGTGTGGGCGATACCGGTGGTCCCGGCGAACCGCTTGGGGACCCGGGCCTCCAGATCGCGGACCCGGCCCTTGGCCTTGACCAGCTTCAGCCCGGCCGCCTTGGGTCCTGTGATCACGATTCCGGCGGAGTCGTACCCCCGGTACTCCAGCCGCTGGAGGCCCTCCAGCAGCAGCGGTGCCACATCACGCTTACCGATGTATCCGACAATTCCGCACATGAAAGTTCTTGCCCCTCCGTAGGTGAGAGATCGGGTGTCAGCCGTAGACCATGCGGCGCAGCTGCCGGAGCGACAGCTCCGGGGGCGCCACGGCGCGGTGCGGCAGCTCGGCCGCGATCCGCTCGAAGATCTCGGCGTTCGCCAGGCCGCCGGACTGCAGTTCGCGATGGCGGCGGCGGACGTAGATCTCTGTCTTCTCGTCGAAGTACGCCAGCACGTCGAGGACGACCCGGACCGCCTCGCCGCGCGGCAGCGCGGTGGTGCGGACGAGATGGTCTATGAGGTCGTCGTGCGCGTGCGCAGGGTGTGAGGGTGGCGACGCGGAGGATGGGGGACGACCTGGCCGGCGGTGTTCGAGCACCCGTCGATACTGCGTGGTAACGCTGCGGGATGCAAGAATCCTGCCCGATTCCGGGCAGGATTCATGGGTGCGGGTGGGGGCGGGGGTCAGAGTCGCTTCAGTACGGCCTGCTTCGCGGCACTGAACTCGTCGTCCGTGAGGATCCCGGCTCGGTGCAGTTCGCCCAGTTCGCGCAGGCGCCGCAGCAGCGCGTCGGGATCGTCGGCGGGGTTCGCGGCCGGGTTCGCGGCGGGGGCGGCGGCGGGCAGGGCGGCCGGTGCCTCCCCGGCGTACGGATGCGGCAGCCGCGCCACCACGGCCGCGCCGACCACCGCCATCAGCGGATCCTTGCGGAAGCCCCACAGCTCCACCGCGTGCGGGTCGTACTTGGCCGGGGCGGAGGAGCGGATCCGGGCCATCGTGAACCGCAGATGCCCGTTCTCCAGGCCGGTCGGCGGCAGCCAGTCGACGCTCTCGACATCGCCGACGGAGATCGTCCGGGGTCCGCCGGACGCCTTGGCGTCCTCGGTCTTCCAGTTCCAGGAGAGCCGGATCTGCTCCCCGTCGAACTCGACCGTGCCGTCGCCCGCGGTGGCGCTGACCGGCAGGGCCGGGCCCGGCAGCAGATAGCGGTCCACCGGTTCGGCGCTGATCTGCTCGATCAGCAGGGCGTTGCGGACCGCGTCCACGAAGTACTCGGCGACCCCGGTCCGGTCGTTCTCGACGCTCAGCTGGTAGGGGTCGGAGCCGTCCTTGAGCCGGCCGCCGGTGAGCTGGAGCAGTGGATCGGCGCCGCTGCGCAGCCGCAGTCTGAGCCGCCCGGACTTGCGGCCCGGCTCGTACGAGGCCCCCGCGACCGCCTCCAGCGGGACGGCCAGCTCGCCCAGGGTCTGCCGGAGCATCCCCACGCCCTTGTCGGAGCCGGGCACGATGCGCACGGTGTCCCCGTCGAAGGTCCAGGTCCCGTCCTTCTGGATGATTTCCGCCATGCGCCGATTCTTTCATTCGGCGGCCCCGGCCGACCGGGTGGATCCGATGATCGTTCCACCCGGCCAGGTCTAGACCTGGCCTCGGTCGTGGGTCACGATGGCGAGGGCTCCGGTACCGGGGAACATTCGGTGAAGGACCTGCTGAGCCGCCAGTTGAGACGCCTGTTGAAGGGAATCCTCCCGTGAGACTGTCCCGACCGACGCACCGTCCGCACCCCGGACCGGCCCGGCCCGCCCGGCTGCCCGGGCTGCGGCTGATCGGTGCCCTGATCCTCCTCGCCGGGGCCGGGGTCGGCTGTTTCGCCGACGGCGGGGGAGGCGGCGGCTCCAGCGGCAAGTCCGCCCGCCGCGCGCCCACCGCCGTACCGGCCCTGGGCAATGTGGTGCCCGCGCCCTCCGAGGTCCGCCCGGCGGGGCTGCCGTACGAGATCACCGCCGGGACCGCGATCCGGTTCGACGACCGCCCCGGGGTCCGGGCCGTCGGCGACTATCTGGCCGGGATCCTCCGGCCCTCCACCGGCTTCGAGCTGCCGCTCGACCCGGGTCCCGGCGCCGACGGGATAAGGCTGAGGCTCGCCCCCGACGAGGCCGCCCTGGGTGACGAGGGGTACCGGCTGGAGTCGTCCCCGGCGGCCGTGACCCTGGTGGCGAAGGAGCCCGCCGGGCTCTTCCGCGGGGTGCAGACCCTGCGCCAGCTGCTGCCGCACGCGATCGAGAAGAAGGCCGCGGGGCCGGGCCCGTGGCAGGTGCCGGGCGGCACGATCACCGATACGCCCCGGTACGCCTACCGGGGCGTGATGCTCGACGTCGCCCGGCACTTCTTCACGGTCGACCAGGTGAAGCGCTATGTCGACCAGGCCGCCCTGTACAAGATCAACAAGCTGCATCTCCATCTCACCGACGACCAGGGCTGGCGGATCGCGATCGACTCCTGGCCGAAGCTGACCACGATCGGCGGGGCCACCGAGGTCGGCGGCGGCGAGGGCGGCTTCTACACCAAGGAGCAGTTCCGGGAGATCGTGGCGTATGCCGCGAGCCGCCATATGGAGGTGATCCCGGAGATCGACATGCCGGGCCATACCGCCGCCGCCCTCGCCGCCTATCCGGAGCTGAACTGCGACGGGGTCGCCAAGCCCGTCTACACCGGGACCGATGTCGGCTTCAGCACGCTCTGCGTCGGCAAGCCGGTGACGTTCGACTTCGTGGACGACGTGGTCCGGGAGATCGCCGCCCTCACGCCGGGCGAGTACCTCCATATCGGCGGTGACGAGGCCGACAGCACCGAGGAGAAGGACTACCGGGTCTTCATGGACCGGGTCCGGGAGACGGTGGCCAAGTACGGCAAGAAGCCGATCGCCTGGCATCAGATCGCGGGCGCCGGGGTCGACGGGGACGTCATCGCCCAGTACTGGGGTTACGGCGGTACGAAGAAGGAGGAGCGGGAGCAGGTCGCCGACGCGGTCCGCCGGGGCGCCCGGCTGATCCTCTCCCCGGCCGACCGGATCTATCTCGACATGCAGTACACGGCGACCCATCCGCTGGGGCTGCACTGGGCGGGGACGGTCGAGGTCGACGAGTCGTACGACTGGGACCCCGGCGGCTACTTCGCGGCTGAGGGGGTGCCGGAGGACGCGGTCGTCGGGATCGAGGCGGCGCTGTGGACGGAGACCCTGGACACCAGCGCCGAACTGGAGCAGATGGCCTTCCCCCGGCTGCTGGGCGCGGCCGAGAAGGGCTGGTCCCGGGGCGATATCGGCTGGGACGACTATCAGCCGAGGCTGGTGGCCCAGGCGGGCCGGATGGCGGCGCTCGGGATCGCGTACCACCCCTCGCCCGCGGTGGACTGGCCGAAGGCGCGGACGCCACCACCTTCGTACCGGTACGGATCACGCTGCACGCGGACTCGGCCCTGACGACACCCGCCGTGCGGCGGGTGTGACCGACCCGGC
>NZ_JBFADP010000089.1:0-22386 GCF_040641415.1 Streptomyces sp. NPDC020875
CTTCGTACTCCGGCGCCGGACTCGCCGACGCCGATACGCTCGCACCGCCCTTGGCCGGAGTGTCCGGCTCCTCGTCGCCCCCGGACACGAGCGCGTATCCCGTCAGCACCAGCGCCACGGCACCGGCCCCTCCGGCGATCCACGCAACGGTCCGGCCGTTCCCCCTCTTCCGCGCCATGCTCTCCCCCTCTTCGTCAGGCTGCGATGCCGTTGAGAATGCTGATCAGGGACCCGGCGATGATGATGGCCAGGATGCCGCCGCCCATCCATTTGAAGGGCTCGGATCCGCCGCCGTTGCGCGACTTGTCCGCCACGGCGAGCTTGAAGACGCCGTACCCGACCCCGCCGACCCCCGCGATGGTCAGCACCCACAGCGCGTATCCGAAGATCTCGGAAACCGGGCCGTCCATACTCGGAATCTTGGTCGGAGTCGCCGGCGGAATCAGAGCGGCCAGCGTCGCCGGGTCCGCCAGTGCGATAGTCACCATTTCCCCTCCATCGTGTCGCGCAGCGTCTGCGCAGCTGCTCGGACGGTTTTGTGCTCCAGAGCCTCGTCAGCCCCTCTAACGGCCCTGAGAACCGGGAGATACGGCACCCGCGCCACCCCGGCCAGACGGCTCTCCAGAGCCCGCACCAGATAGCGGGCATCGGGCACCGGACGGGCCGGGGCATCCGCGACCAGCACCAGCCACGGCCGGGGCAGCCCGGCCGTCCAGCGGCGCATCAGCGTCTCCACGCAGGTCGCGCCGTACAGCGTCGTATCGGACACCAGGACCGGCACCGTCCCGAGCGGCAGAATCTCCTGCGGCCCCAGCGCCCGCGCGGCCCCCGCACCCTCCGGATCGAGCATCCGCTCGACGGTGGCAAGGCCGATCCCCTGCCCCGTCACCGCGATCAGCCCGTACCTGAGCGCATTGGTCCGTGGTACAGCCAATGGGGTAACCACCCGCAACTCACCCCCCGTTCACCGCACTTATCAGCCATGATCTGTGAGCCCGTGAGACTACAGAGGCTAGCGTGCCACTCTAGTGAACTCCTGGCCGAAAGCCACCCTGGTTTCCACCACCGTCCCGGCCCACCACTCCACACGGGGGAACGTGTGAAAACAGCCGTCCAACTCGCCGCCGCCGCAATGGCATTGATACTCACGGCCACGCTCGGGGCGATCCTCCTGATCCTCTCCGAGGACAACGCCGGAGCCGCCGAAACATCCTCTTCGCAAAGCGGCCTGAAGAACGTCCCCGAAGCCTTCCGCCCGTGGATCGAAAAAGCAGCCCGCGACTGCAAACACCCCGAACTCACCGCCCCCCTCCTCGCCGCCCAGATCGCCCAGGAATCCGGCTTCCGCACCGACCGCGGCGCCGTGAGCCACGCGGACGCCAAGGGCCCCGCCCAGTTCATCCCCGGAACCTGGGCCACCTGGGGACGCGACGTCGACGGCAATGGCGAGATCTCCGTCTGGGACATCGGCGACGCCGTCGACGCCCAGGGCCGGTTCATGTGCTCCCTCACCGGCCTCGCCAAGTCCTCCGGCTACCCCGGCGACGTACGGGCCCTCGCCCTCGCCGGATACAACGCAGGCTGGGGCGCCGTCCAGCGTTTCAAAGGCGTCCCCCCGATCTGGTTCTCCCGCAAGCCCGGGAAGAAGGAGGGCGAGACCTACCACTACGTCCGGGTGATCATGGCCGCCATCCCGCACTACCAGGGCACGGCCCTCGTCACCGTCGCCGGAACCGGCGCCGGAGCCAAGGCCGTACGCAAAGCCCTCGCCCGCCTCGGCACCCCCTACGCCTGGGGCGGCGGCTCCCCGCAAGGACCCGGCCTCGGCTTCTGCGACCGCACCAACGGATACGACAAGAAGACCGGCAAGTGCTCCGCCTCCCGCACCCACGGCTTCGACTGCTCCTCCCTGGTGCAGTACGCCTACTGGGACTCCCGACAGCTCCCCCGCACCGCCGCCCCCCAGTACGGCACCACCAGCGACCGCCCCGTCGCCCGCGCCGACCTCCAGGTAGGCGATCTGCTGTTCTGGTCGAAATCCGGATCCGGCGCCATCTACCACGTCGCCCTCTACGCCGGAGACGGCAACGTGGTCCACGCCCCGCGCACCGGCAAGAAGGTCGAACTCGTCCCGCTCGCCGCCGCCATGCCCTCCCGGGACTACTACGGCGCCACCCGCCCCTGACCCCCGCGAAACACCGTGTGCCGCAGACCTAAACGGTCTGCGGCACACGCACATCCAGGGCGACGGCGGGCTACCGGGCCCTGCCGCCCTTCGCCACCGGCCCGGCCTCCCGGTGCGCCGCCACCGCCGGACCGGCGGGCGCCGCGCCCTTCGCCGCGGACGGCCTAGTAGGGCCCACGCTCGGCGACCCCGCACGGGCCGCCGCCGTGTTCACCCGGGGCGTCCCCGGAGCCTCGCCCGGCGGACGGCAGAGCGCGTCATGGGCAGACAGCACCAGCCGCCCGCCCAGCCCCGGCCTGGGCCCGGCCTCCCACATCGTGTGCTCCGACAAAGCCGCCAGATGGTCCGCCACCGGCATCCCCCTGAACTCCAGCGCAGCCATCCGCGCAGCGATCAGCGGCCACTTCCTCTCCGCCACAAGCAGATCCGCCGCCCACTCCCTCCCGGGCAGCGCCTCCCGCACCATCCGCGCGAACCGCGCATTGTCCGACGGAGCGATGGCCAACTTCCGCAAGGCCCCCTCCCGGTCCCCCAAATCGAGGTCCCTGACCACGTCCAGCCCCGTCGTCAACGGCCCGTACGACCTCAGCGCGTCCTGGCTCGTCGCCAGGGACTCCGGCAGCCACAGCCGCTTCGACACCGCCTGGCCGACGCCCAGGCCCTCGTCGTGCGCGGCCACCACAACCGCCCGCACATCCACCCCCCGCGCGGCCAGCCGCGCCATCTCCGCAGCCATCTCCGGCCACTGCGGAGAGGACAGAATCGCCTCGCGCACCGGACCCGCCGGTGTCGTCTCCCGCAGCATCCTGACCCACTCATCCGCACCGTCACGAACGGCCCGCCCGGCCTTCTCCGCGCCCGGCTCGGGCTTCTGCACCGCCGTGTCGTGACCGGCCCGCCCGGCCTTCCCCCCGACCGAGTCCCGCACCGTCACCGCAATTTCCCCGACGCGCGGGAGCAGAGCCCCCATGTCCACCCCCGCCCGGTGCAGCGCCACCATCTGCCGCGCGATCTGCGGCCAGTCCGCAGCAGTCAGCAGCGCCGCCCCGATGTCCGGCGGCATCAGCGTCCGCACATCGCCGGAAGCCTCGCCAACCGACTCCGCAACCGGCGGCAGCTCCTCCGCCTTCCCCTCCTTCTTCAGCTGCTGACGCCGTACCGCGTCCGCGATCGCCATCATCAGCCGGACCGCCATCACGGCAGTCTCCACAGCCTCGGCCGCCGACGCCACGAACGCGTCTCCGGCCTGCTCCTCCGGGGTCGGTGTTGCCATATCCACTCCCCTCGTCAGCGGGACCGACGCGGCCCCCTGCGCTGCTCGTCACCCCGCGGCCGACTCGGCCCGGGCTTCCCCGCCGTACGGCCAGCACCGGAACCCCCGCCACCCGACTTCGGCGACGAGCCCTTCCCGGGCGCGGACGCGGCCAGGCCGCGCTCCTGCTGCCACCCGTACAGACGCCATGTAAGCACCTCCGCCACCGATCCCGCAGACCCCAGCTCCCGCCGGGCGGCAACAACGGCCAGTACGCCGACGGGATCCTCGCCCGCCTTCTCGACCGCGACCAGCCGCCTCCGCAGAGCGGGCCACGCCGGATCCGCAAGGACCGTCACCGCGTGATCGGGCACGGCCTGCTGAAGAACCCCGGCCATCGGCCGCTCCCCCGCCCCGGCCGCCCGGCGCGGCCCGCCGGACCGTCCGGACGGCCTCCCGGGGCGAGCCCGGCCTCCCCTCGCCGCCGCCGCACCCGCAGTCACCTCGACCGCCTCCCGCAGCAGCCGACCGGCTGTGCCCGAAGCCCGGGTCTGGGCCCGGTGCTCCTGCGCCTCGTGCCAGCGCCGGGACGCCTCCACCGCCGCCACCAGCGCCACCAGGAAACCCAGCGCCGCCACCGTGTCGCTACCGCGCCCCGCCACGGCCGCCGACCGCGACAGCAGATACGCCGACTCCCGGTACAGAGCCCGCGCCTGACCCTCCAGCGCACGATCGCCCGGCGCGCGGGACGCCCGCTCGTACTCGTACGCAGCCTCCCGGATCTGACCGCGCACCATACGCGGCGAGACCACCGCAGCGACGACGATCAGGTCACCGAGCGCGGCCACGTCCCCGGCCCCCTCCCGCAGCCCCCCGGCACCGAGATGCTCCGCGGCCGCGCGTACCCGGCGCTCCGCCTCGCGCCACATCTCCGCCGGCGCCACCGCCACAACGGCCGTCCCCCTCCGCCACCGTTCACGGACCCTCGGAAGCGAAAGGTCCGGGGCGAGCCGTGCGCCGGGGAACCAGACCGCTGCCTGGCCAGCGTCGCGATCCCCGGGCATCGCGACCGAGTACCCGGTGATGTTCCCGTCCGGCGCGACCCGCTGCTTCACCCGTACCCCGGCCGCCGCGAGCCTGGCGTAGAAATCGGCATCCGACACGGCGGCGGCCGCTGCCTCCCGGACCGTCCGCTGAAGCGTCTCCCGGACCGGCTCCGCCAGCTGGCGCCTGTCAGCCTTCTCCTGCTCGCCGGTCTTCGGCCACTTCCTCGCGGTCCCGTCGCCGTGTGTCAGACGACGCAGTCCGAACTCGGCCTCGAACCGGCGCGCGACCTCATGCATCTTCGGGATGTCGCGCCGCAGCCGCGGCTGCCGCCCGTCTTGGCGGGCCTGGGTCGCCACGATGTGGATGTGGTCATCCGCGTGCCGGATGGCGACCCACCGACAGCCCTGGTCGTCGCCGTGCGGAGCGATGCCGGAGGCATGCATCATCTCCCGCGCGACCCGCGCCCACTCGGCATCCGTGAGAAGCCGGTCCTCAGGGGCATTGCGTACCGCGACGTGGTACACGTGTTTCGCTGGCTTCCTGCCGAGCAGAGCGTGAACCGGGGCATCGAGCATGAGCGCCAGATCCGAGATCGTCATCGTCGGCGAGCGCGCCGGATCCTCGACGTACGGGTCACCCCACGACGCCACCATGTGCGCGTCAACGTGCTCGTCCCTCTTACCTGGACCGTACAGATACTCCAGCAGACCCCAGGTATCGGTACCGTCCCGCGCCTTCTTCGGCATCATGACCGCGGCCGCCGCTCCCGCATCACCTGGAGCGTCGCCTCGTCCAGCCGCTTTACGCTCTCAAGGACGGCCTTCAGGGCGGCAACCAGCTGAGCATCCGTCACCACTCCCTCGGCGTTCAGAGCCTTCGCGATCTGGTTCACGTTGTTGCCAACACGGGAGGCGTGGTTGCGGGCCCTGACCAGTTCAGCCAGCACATCGCGGGCGTCCGCAGACACCGGAACGACCCTCTCCGCCGCCACGTCCAGAGCAGCGTTCGCGACCCATGAAGCCAATGCCTGGTGATCTCGCTCAGCCGCCTCGCTGAGGATCGCCAGCTCCGGATCATTGAAGGACACAAGGAACCGGTTGGTACGAGCGCCACCGCTCTCACGATGACGTCGACGCTTCGGCACGGGTCGAGGACCATCCGATGCAGACGGACCGGCCAAAGTACCCCCTTCCTCCACCCTCGGTCCGTGCCCGGACCAAGACTAACCGGCAACCAACCCTAAAGGGCAGGGCGCCGGAACGAGGCTTACTGATATCAGTAAGCACTAACTCGCTTCCGGTGGTTACTGCCGTCAGAAAAGGTTCAGCTACAGGTGAGGTGAGGTCAATTCCGCTGGCACCCGCAGTAGTCCATCCGGGATTCCGGGCGGCGGCCGCGAAGCCGGGCGCTACGATCGCCGGTATGCCAAGCGCTGACGAGATCGTACAGAAAATGCGGGCCCTCCAGGAGCGCCGGGAAGCGGCCGTGGGCCCCCTGGTGGACGTGCTGACCAAGCGGATCGACCTGCTGCGGCAGCTCGCCGAACTCGACGAGCCGTACGGGCAGGCGTACGTCGGGGCGGAAGCCGCAGGCTGGACGCCGGGCGAGCTGGCGGAGCTGGGCGCGGACGAGCCGGTGAAGCGGCCGCGGGTGCGTCAGAAGCGGGCGCGGTCCACGCCGAAGAGTCCGGCTTCCGGGGCTGCTCCGGAGGGCGGTTCGCCGCCGGAGGGCATCCCCGCGCAGGGCGGCGCGCCTTCGACCGACGGCGCGGCTCCCGGAGCCGTCTCCGGCTGACCGCCGCAGAAACAGGGAAGGGCCCCGCGATCGCGGGGCCCTTCGTCGTGCTCCTCTCCGTCAGGCGGCGGCCGATCGGCCGCCGTTCTGCGCCGGTACCCGGGTGGTGAACAGTGCCTCCAAGAGCGTCTGTCCGTCCGGTGCGCCCGGCGCCGGGCGGTACAGCTCCTCGACGTACGCCCGGGTCTTGGCCTCCCACAGGGGGTCCCCGAGGATGCGCCCGAAGAATGCGGCCGCCACCATCGGACAGACGACGTCGGCGGCCTGCTGGGACTTGGTCCGTACCCCACGGCCGCGGCCGACGTGGCGCCACGGGTAGTCGGCCGGGAAGCCCACCAGGCGACCGATGTCCTCCTGGGTGATTCGCTCGCCGGTCACGGCGCACGTCCAGCCGTACGCGGTCGCCGTCACACACGTCGACGGCAGGTCGGCACTGCGGGAGATGCCGCCCTTGGCCCGGCCGGTGACCGGGTCGACGGGCCGGTTCCCGCGCGTCAGGTAGGCGCGGCCGGTGGGCCACCCGGCTACCTGGGCGAACGTCGTCGCGGGGAACGGCTCGGCGGGCGCCAGGGAGACGAACGGGGCCTGGCCTCGGAAGGCGGCCATCAGGCGGCGCTTGCGGTGGGAGGCGGAGCCGTAGTCGACGGCGTCCAGCGTGAACGCCTCGGTGGTGTGCCACCCCGCGTCGGACAGCCGGTCCATCAGGGCGGCTTCGATCCGGGCGGGCAGAGCGCTCGACTGCTCGACCGCGACCCACTCCACGCTGCCGCCGCGGGCGAGCATCGCCAGGGGCCAGATCACGACTTCCGCCATCAGCCCGGCCCGCGCGTCCTCCAGCTGGGCCAGGGGCTCCCGTACCTCGTCCCACGACATCCGGGCGCGCGGCGCGTAACCGTCCTCGCAGCCCGGGGCGGCGCTGCCGCCCGCCGGGGTGGTCACGGGGAAGAACCCGGCGGCCGCGGCGGCCTCCAGGACCGTGCTCTCGATCAGCTCGATCGCGCCCGCGTAGTGGCCCTTGCGCAGCCCGGACGGGTTGTACGCCTGGCAGGGCGGGGTGAGAGCGATGCCGGTGATGTGCTGGAGGCAGGGGTGCTCAGGGTCCAGGTCGGTGACGTCGGCGTGGATGGTGCGGTACCCGGCGGCCGTCGAGGTGGCCACGGCGCCGCGGTCCAGGTCGACGCCGACGACGTCGGCGTTGGCCCGCAGGATCCGGAGGATGCCGTGCGTGAGTCCTCCCGGGCCGGTGAACAGGACCACGATCCGGGGCCGGATCACGCGGCCGCGGGCGTCCTTCGCCGGTGGGAAAAGCCATTCGACCGGCCACGGTCCCGCGTACCACTGCAACAGGTCGTGGGTCTCCCGGTCCAGGGCGATCAGCCGTTCGGCGGCCATCGCGGCCGGGCCCCCGGCTGCCAGCCGGTCCATCGCCATGGCGGCCCGCTCGGCCTTGGCCGCGCGGCCGTACTCCCCGGCCTCCTCGGCCTCGCCCTCGGCGATCGCGTATGCGCACTGGACGGTACGGATCATGGCCACCAGGGCCCAGTCCTGCGCGTCGCTGTGGCCGGGGTTGGTCCGGGCGAATTCGGCGAGCAGGTCGGCGGTGCGGCGGCACTCGATCAGGTCCGGGTGCCCGGCGGTGCGCCGGAGGATCGCGGCGTCTTCCTCCGGGTCCTCCGCCACGTCGGCAAGCCACTGCGGAACGGGCTCCCCCGCGTCGATCTCGGGCATGGAGGTGTCCTTGTCGTTGAGGTTTTTCGGTGAGTGCCGGGCGGGATTCCCGCCCGCCCGGCACAGGTGCATCGAGGTCCCCGGGTGCGGCCGCGTGGCCGCCCCCGGGAGTGGCTGGTCAGAGGTCGATCTGCCAGGCGTTCTCGCCCATTTGGGCGATCAGGAGACTGCGGCAGAAGCTGACGTATTCCTCGTCGGTCAGCGGCGCGATGCCCCGCCCGGTGAGGAAGCCGTTCACGTCCGGGATGGTCATGCGCCCGGCAGCGTGCGGGCCGAGGAATCCGACGGTCGTGCCGTGCTCACGAAGGAGTACGGCGAAGGCGCCCCGGTGCCGGTCGTAGACCGCCTCAAGGCTGAAGCCGTTCGGCAGAACGACCATGGTCTGCTTCAGGACGCATGCGTGACCGACGTCGTGGACGGTCGACCGCTTCGGAGCATCCAGCGGCTCGCCCTCGTGCTCGGCGCGCAGGGCCTCGCATGCCCTGCCGAGGACGTCCCGCTGACGGTCGGTGAAGTCCTCCCGCCCCGGGCTCTCCCACAGCTCCACGGCGGTTGTGACGATGCACTCGATGTCGAACGGGTCGAAGAATTCCGCGATCACAAGATCTCCCGCGTGTTGAGGTTTTTCGGTGAGTGCCGGGCAGGATTCCCGCCCTCCCGACACTGCTAATTCAATCAAGTTTTGGGGTCCAGGTCAAGGCAAAACCGCAGGTCAGATCGGGTTTTTGGGGTTCCGTGCGGCGTCGGGACGCCATAGAACCGGCCCGGTCGGGGGGCTCCCTCCTCGGTCGGGCAGGCGGAAGCCACCACGGGCCGTGCCGGGGTGCCGGGCTCGCGCTTGCGCGACCGCCGGAGGCGGCTCGGCCTGGCGGCCCGGCGCGGGCTGTGGTCCCCTCGGGGTGCCCTGTCGCGGAGGGAGCCCCCCGGCCGCCCGCCCCCCTGCACCACCCACTCACCGGAAGATCAGCACACCCCCCCGGCCCCCTCCGAGGGAGGGCCGGGGGGTGTGGGCGGGCGGAGCCCCCCGCGTCACCACAACGCGGCTTGCGCCGCGTCCTCGACGGGTGCCGGGACAGTCCTCGCGGCCCGTACCGGAACGGGCTCGGGCGGTGCCGCCGGGGCGGGTTTCGCCTTCTTCGGGCGGGCCGGGGCGGGGCCGTCCTTGGGGCAGGAGCACCGGCACCACCACACGCACGGCTCGCCGCCGGGCCGGGGGATGAACTCGGCGACGGTGCGCCCCTGGTGGTTGGTCACCCAGCCCTTGTTGCGATCGACGTCCGGGCCGCCTTTCTGCCGGTGCACGCACAGGTCGCAGCGCCGGTTGAGGCAGTTCCAGCAGGTGCCCCGCTCGCACATGCTCCACCGGCGGAAGCCGTGCGGGTACTTGCGCTCGATCTTCTGGAAGTGCCCGGGCCACACGTGCTCGCGTACCCACTCCCCCACCTCCTCCGGCATCGGCGACGGGTTGGGGACCGGGTCGATGATGCCCATGATCAGACCGCCTTGGAGATTCAGGAGAGCCGCGTCCCGGACCCGCTCCCGCTCCTCGTCGGTGAGGACACGCTGAGGGCGCCGGATGACCATACGGAGACCGTCCACGGGCCGCTGTTCGCGGGCGGGGCGCGGGGCGAACAGGCGCCGCAGCAGGGGCTGGTCGGCGCGGACCGCCGGGGGCGCCGGCGGGGTCGGCCCGGGGTCCGCGGGGACGGCGGCGGGCTCTGCCGGGGCCGGGTCGGCGGTGGGCCTCTGCTCGCCCTTAAAGAGACGCCCTTCGGACTGCAAGGGGTAGCCGTCGCTGCGGTTCGGGAGCGGGGTGAGCCGGGCGTCTTTCGGCGCGGCCTGGGCGACGCCCTGGCGCTCCGCCCGGAGCAGCAGGCGGGCCACCCGCCGCCCGGTCGGCGACTTCACGAGACGGCGGCGGCCGTTGCTCTCCAGGTGCACGTCCAGCAGTCCGGCGGCCCACAGTCCCGTCACCCGTCCGCGGGCTACGCGCTTGTTGACGTCCCAGCGGTCCGGGACGCAGTCCAGGGCCCAGAACCCGTCGTCGAACTCGGCCAGCTCGGCGGCGTACTCGGCCCAGTGGAGCACGGTGCGCTGAGCGTCCGACAGCGGCCAGCGGCCCGCCTCGGTGATCTCCTCGTGGGTGAGCCGGTCGTCGGCGGGGCGGTGGGCTTCGTCGTAGTGGGCCATCGCCGCCTGGGCGGCGTCGTGCTTGTCGGAGAACTCGCCGGGGAGGTCGACGCGCGTACCGCCGTGGCACCGGCCGCACTGGATCGACCACCAGTCGCGGTACCGGGTCGACGGCAGGGGGAGGAAGTACATCCCCGTCGGGAGGACCGGACCGGCCGGGACCGACACCGCTACGGGCGCCGCGATCGTGTCCTCGGTGCGGGGTTCGGCGGCCGGGCGGGGCGTTTCGACTCCGGGGCAGAAGCCGCCCTCGTCCTCCCACCGCTCGGCGGCCTCGGCGACGGCGCGGGCCTCCTGCTCGGCGAGGGTCACCGGGCTCCGGTACCGGCGCACGGTGCTGCGCTCCAGCGCCGGGAGGCGGCGGGCGGCGGCCTTCTTGTCGTCCATGCGCTTGTGCCGCCGGGCGACCCGGGCGAACCGGCCCTCGTACGCCGCGGCGTCGGTCTCGTACAGGCCCGCCGGGTGGAGGCGGGCCAGCTCCAGGGCGACGCGGCCCGCGGGGGTGAGGACGAGTACCCCGACGCCGTCGGCCGCGTCGACGACGGTGAGGAACCGGGCGTCGCGCAGGGCCCGTGTGCGCTCCCGGTTGATCCGGCGGCCGCCGTTCCACAGGCCGTGCTCGGCGGCCTGGCGGGCCTGCTCGCCGCGCCAGTACAGGCGGCCGGTCCCGGCGGCCTCCAGCACCCGGACGTGCCCGGCGGTCCAGCCGAGTGCGGGCACGATGCCCTCGGCGAGGTACTGGTTCGCGGCGGCCAGGTGGCGGTTGTCCGCGTCCATGCCGGTGGCGGCGCGGTCCTCGGCCTCCTGCTCGGCCTCCGCGCGGCGCCGGGCGCTCTCCCGCTCGGCGTGCTCCTGCGGGGTGAGCGTGCGTTCCAGGGCGGGCCGCAGGGCGGTCGCGGTCGTCTCGACCCCGGCCGCCGCCTGGGCCCGTTCGGCGTGGTCGACGGCGCCGCGGGCGCAGTAGCGCACCGCGCTGTCCGGCATCTCCGGGTCGGCGTCGTACTCCTCGGCCCGGGCGGCGCACCGCTCGGCCTCGGCGGCCTCCTGGTGGGTGGCGAACATGACCTCCTCCAGGCGCGCTTCGCTGGCGGAGGAGCTGCGGGCTGTGGCGTGCGTCGCCTTGTCCACTGCGGCGGCGGCGAGTTCGGCGGCTTCGCGGGCCACCCGGAGACAGGTTTGCGGGGTCGGCTCCCCGGCGTCGGTCTCGGGCATGGGCATGGGCATGGGGGTGTCCTTGTCGTTGAGGTTTTCGGTGAGTGCCGGGCGGGATTCCCGCCCTCCCGGCACTGGTGATTCACTGACGCGGCGGCGCAGGTCCGCCGGGTTCCGGCGGACTCTGCGACGGCCGTCGGGTCAGTCCCTGCCGACGACGGTCACCGGCTGGCGCTACGGATCACGGGAGACACCGCCGGGCACGGCCGGTCCCCCGGGCCTTCAGGGGCAGCACCGGCCGCCCGGCCGATCGATACCGGGCCGGTCACCCCCGGCGGGACCGCCCGCCGGGGACCGGCCTCAGCTTCCGGGCCCCGGTGACGGCGCTGCGCCAGGTAGTCCAGTGGCCGCCGTGCTCCTCGGCAAGAGCTTTCGCGGTCTCGCCCGCCCCCCGGCCGGGCACGGCGTCCAGAGCTTCGGCCGCCAGGGCGACCCTGGCCTCGTACGCCGCCCTACGACCGGCGGTTCCGGCCCGGGGTCCGGCGTCCGCGTACGCCCACAACTGGCGCCGGGTACGGAACTCCCGGGTGCCGCCACCCGACAACAGCTCCTCCCGGACCGGGGCGGGCCAGCCCGGCGGCGGGTACCTGCGGTACCGGCTGATCGCGCTCTCCTCGACGCCGAGCACTCTGGCCTGCTCCACCGGGGCCAGCTCCTCGTCCGGACTGCCGCTGTAGTCGACGCCGTTGCGCTGGCGCCGGTACGCGGTGTGCCACCGCTCCCACTCCTCCAGGTCCCAGTACAGGGTGCGGCCGATCCGGCACGCGGGCGGGTGGCCGTTGGCCTCGCGGTCCGTCCACAGGGCGCGCAGGGTGGCGTCCCCCTTGTACCCGGCCCGGGCGGACAGCTCGGCGCGTGTGGCGTACGGCCGTCCGTCGAAGGTTTCCATCGGTGCGAACTCCTCATCGGCTGTACGTCTAGAATGATTCGCGTGCTCGGCTTGCGGCCTGTTGAGGGCCCCCGGATTTCTCCGGTGGCCGAGCCTCGCGGCCGACGGGATTCCCGCGCTCCGGCGCCCCGTCGGCCGCCTTGTATCCCGGATTGCCCGGTCGACTAGGGCTGCTGCCGGTCGAGCATGATGCTCCCGACGCCGGTCGGCCCCGTCTCGCGCCCGACCTCGACGCCGTCCGCCCGGTACCGGGCCCTGGCGTCCCCCGGGGAGTCGGCCTGGACCGTGAACTCGACGAACTCCGTGCGCAGGACGGCCACGCGGTAGGTACGGCGGGGGCTGCGGCAGGTCGGGGTGCCGTAGACCATGCACTCGTGCCCCTCGTGAGTCACGAACTCCAGGTGGTCCTCGCACATGGCGTGGGTCCACGGCGTGCGCGGGGAGACCAGGATGTAGGCGCACCGCTCGGGATCCGGCTGAGCGGCCCGGGCGGAGTCGCAGTCGCCGTACAGCTCGCCGTCGCTGCCGCCGTCCGCGATCCGGATGGCGATCCACCCGCAGGCGCCTCGCTCCTGGTGGGCGCGGATCTCCTCTTCCATACGGACGGCCCGGGCGGCAGCAGCGGGCACGGTGGACTCCCTGCGGGCGAGCCCGGCAGCGTGGGCCTGGCTGACGGCGGCCCGGTAGGTGAGCACCTTCTCGGCGCCCCGGCAGGCGGCCCTCAGCGCGTCCTTCCGGGCCTGCCCCTCCCGCAGGTCGTCGGCGCGGCGCTCGACGTGGAGGACCTTCCAGGCGATACGGCCCTCGCGGACGGCGCTGCCGTCCGCGACGACGAAGTAGTCGCCCCGTTCCTTGCCGAGCCGTACGCGGGGGGCGGGGGTCTGGCCGGTGATGGTCATGAAAGGTCCTTCGGGTCGTTGAGGTTTTCGGTGATGGGCCCGGGGCGGGCGGGGATTCCCGCCCCGCCCGCCCCGGTACGGGGGCCGTCAGGTCAGACGGCGTCCGGCATCAGCTCGGCGCCAGCGCAGTACTCGGCGTCCGGCTCCGGAGGGACCGGCCCGCCGGTCTCGGTGTCGGTGCAGTAGGCGAGGCGGGTCTCCTCCGCGCCCAGCGGGACCATCCGCCCGTCCAGAAACCGCCAGATGTAGACGCGGTCCGGCTTGCCGGGCTCAAGGGCTCGCAGCGCCACAGCCGCGTCCAGCCCTTCGTCCCGGGCCAGACGGGCCACACCGCCCAGCCACTCCGCCAGGAACCAGCGCAGGTATTCGCTGTGGCCGGGGACGTCGGCGGCGGTGGCAGACAGCTCGCCGTTTTCGAAGCCGCTGATGGCGACGACCACGTGGAAGGTGTTGGGGCCGATGAGGTCGAAGAGGGCGTTCACCGCCGGTAGCCAGACCTCGTCGGCCAGGATCCGGAGGTACCCGGCGGGGTCTGCGGGGAGGGCGTTGCCGAAGGTGTGGTTCACCGTCACGTCGGTGGCCTTTCGGTGTTGAGGTTTTCGGTGAGGAGCCCGGGGCGGGCGGGGATTCCCGCCCCGCCCGCCCCGGTACGGGGACTCAGCTCTGGTGGGGCTTGGTGACCAGCCGGAACCCGGTGCCGTTCTCGGCGAGGAGGGTCACGCCCCGGACCATGTCCTCCGCCATGTCCGGCATCAGCTCCGTGTCCATCCCGGCGTCCTTCATCCGGTTCCACAGGCAGCACGCCACGTCCTGGGGCTCCACCGTCCGGTCGCCCTCCGCGACCGTGACCCACTTCAGCTGGCCCGCCGGGAGGTACTGCGCCCGGTACAGGGGCGGCTCGTCGATGACCCACTCCGGGTGGGCGGCCAGGTACTCCGCCGCCGCTCCGCGAACGATGCTCACCCCGCCGCTGGCGTGCCCGTCGACATCGGCGAGGTGCATCAGGTCGGCGAACAGGGAGGACAGCGCGTCGCCGTGGGCGCTCCGGTACGCGTCCCAGAGCGCGCGCGCCCGCCCGGCGCGGTCCTCGATGGTCAGAGAGTCAGCCATGAGCTGGCCTTTCGTTGAGGTTTTTCGGTGAGTGCCGGGCAGGATTCCCGCCCTCCCGACACTGCTAATTCAATCAAGTTTTGGGGCCCGAGTCAAGGCAAAACCGCAGGTCAGACCGGGTTTTGGTGCTTTCGCGCGGCGTCGGGACGCCATGAAACCGGCCCGGTCGGGGTGTTCCCTCCGCGGCGGGGCAGGCGGAAGCCACCACGGGCCGTGTCGGGGTGCCGGGCTCGCGCTTGCGCGACCGCCGGAGGCGGCTCGGCCTGGCGGCCCGGCGCGGGCTGTGGTCCCCTCGGGGTGCCCTGTCGCGGAGGGAACACCCCGGCCGCCCACCCCCCTGCACCACCCACCGGCCTCAAGATCAAAAACGGGCCCCCTCCCCCTCTACGGAGGGCCGGGGGGTGTGGCGGGGCAGAGCCCCCCACGTCACCACCGACGGCGGACGGACGGCCGCGGCGCCCCGCCGCCCACCGGGGGGGGGCGCTGCGGTACGACGACGCCCCTCCGGCCGAACGGGGTTGTCGGTTCTGCACAACGGCGGGTCAGCCGTCGTTGTCCTCGCGCCACTCCCGCATCGCCTTGGAGAGCGTGGCGGGCGCGACGCCGACGGTGGCCGCGAACCGGGCCTGGGAGCGGGGCGGCTGCTCGCTCTCCTTGGCGCGCAGGAAGTCCTCCGCCAGGCGCCGCCGTCCGGCGCGGTCTTCGGTGTACCCCTCACCGGACGGTCCGGGCCCGCCGTCGTTCGCGGGCCCTTCGCGGTAGGCGTTCGCACCGTACGCGGCCGCCCCGCCCCCATACGCAGAAGCGTTCGCGGTCAGCGCCGCGGCGTTCGCGGACCCTTCGCGGTACCCGTTCGCGCCGTACGCGGCAGGCTCACCTGCGTACGGCGGAACGTTCGCGGCGTTCGCGGATCCTTCGCGGTGCCCGTTCGCACCGTTCGCGGCCGCCCCGCCCTCGTACGCAGAGGCGTTCGCGGTCAGCGCTGCGGCGTTCGCGCCGTCCCGTTCGCGGTCGTCGCCCGCGGCGCCCTTCGCGCCGTACGCGGCGGGCACCGTGCTGCTGACGACGGTCCGCAGGGATACGACGGCAGGGGACACCACGCGTTCGCGGTTCCATTCGCGCAGGTCAGAGTCCCCCTGTGGCGGTGTGGCCGCCAGCGTGAACGGGGTGCGTCCGCGCCCCGGCCCGGGGACCGTTCGCGCGGTCGCCGTGTCGGCGCCGGGGCCGTTCGCGGCGGCCGGGCCGTGCAGAGCATCGTTCGCGGACGAGGCGGCCCGGGCGTTCGCGCCGTCGTCCGCAGCGTTCGCGGTCCCCTGGACGAGGGCGGAGCGTTCGCGGTCGGCCGCGCCGGTGCTCGCGGTCGGCAGCCCGCCATTCGCGGCATTCGCGCGAACGCCGTTCGCGCCGCCGTTCGCACCCTTCGCGTCCTTCGCGGTCCCCTGGACGAGGGCGGAGCGTTCGCGGTCGGCCGCGTCGGCGTTCGCGGTCGGCAGCCCGCCATTCGCGCCGTTCGCGCGAACGCCGTTCGCGGCGGGCGGCACTTCGTTCGCGGCGTTCGCGATCAGGTGCGCGGGGATCGGCAGACCGCGGCCGGCGTCGCGCATCGCGCGCAGCTCGCCCGCGCGGGCCTTCCTCTTCCAGTCCTTGCCGTACTTCTCGCGCAGCTCGTCGTGCAGGGTCAGCCGGTCCCGCTCCAGCTCCAGGGCGTCGCTGCGGGTGTAGACATCCCACAGCCGCATCCTTCGCCACACCCCGAAGGTGGCGAAGGGGGCGAGCCACCAGCGGGCGAAGCCGAGGGGCTCGAACTGGCGGCCGTCGGCGATCCGGGCCCGGCGGGCGATCGCCCGGCGCAAAGCGTCGGTGATCACCACGACCAGTCCGGGCATCGTGGCGTGGGCGGCGGCCTCGACGTAGTCCATCCACCCGGCCGAACCGTCCGTCGGCCAGCCGCTGAAGGCGTTGAAGACGATCGTGGCGGCCGTCAGCACCCACGCGAACAGCCGCAGGACCGGGACCGGGGTCCGGATCGCGCACAGGAAGAGGTCGGCGGCGAACAGGCCGATGATCCCGAGGTCGATTCCGATCGGGAAGACGTAGGCGAACCAGCCCCAACCCCAGGACAGCGCGAGATCGCGCACCGACCGGTACGAGCCGGTGAAGCCGATGACGGCGAGAGCGACAGCGAGGAGGACGACGACGACGGCGGAAAAGAGCAGTCCCCCGCGGATCGGGACCAGGGCGTCACCGTCGGCCCGGTCGCGGCGGGCGGCTATCGGTCGCGCTGCTGCGGGCACCGCGTGCGTGGTCACGGCGGGCCACTCTCCTCAGTTCTGTCGTTGATCGGGCGATCACCGTACGACGAAGCGGACCGCCCGCGCCCTCGGCGGTCCGCCCGGAACCCGAAGAAGCCCCCTCCGGGCGGACCGGAAGGGGCTCGTAGCGGGGCGGATCAGACAAGCCGTCAGTATTCACGGCGTGCACAGCGCCGGGCGCCGCCACGGTGACGGGCGGCGGGTGTGCTTTCCTCCTCAGCGGGCGCCGGGGCCGATGTCCGCGGCCCCGGCGCCCTGCCCGGGTCTACTCGCCGAGCAGGTCGGCGATCTGCGGACCGGCGTACTCGTTGATGAGCCGCACGGCGGTCTCCACGGCGAGCTGCGCGTCGGCCACCAGCTGGGCAGCTCGGCCGGAGGGGACGGGCAGATCCCAGTCCCGGGCGGGCACGAGCACCGTGGCGGAGGCGAGGACGGCAGTGCGCTTGACGAACGAGGGCCTCCACAGCTGGGGGTAGGTCTCGCCGCGCCCGTACGGGGTCTCCCAGTCGCCCACCTCGTAGCCGGGGCGGCGCTCGCGGTCGAGGACCCGGTGGGGCAGCGGGACGACCACCTTCACCACCGGGTCGCCGTCCTCGTCGCGGTCGAACGTGATCGACAGGTCGGGGCGGATCTCGACGTATCCCGGGCTCATGACCATCGGAGTGGCGATATGCCACGCCCACGCCGTGAAGTACGCGCGGTCGGTGCGCTCGTCCTCGTCGAGTTCGTTCTCGCGGGCGCTGATGTACGCCTCGAAGCGGCTGCCGCCGCTGCTGCTGCTGCGGTCGTATGCGTGATCGACGCGGGCCAGGGTGGTCGGGGTCCAGCCGGACACGGTGTGCTCCTTGGGTGGTGGTGGGTCAGTTGCGGAAGGGGTTGCCGAGTTCGCCCCGGGCGACGGCCCGCACGATCGCGGCAACCTCGGCGGCCCCGGCCGTGCTGGCGGGGGCGGCGACGGAGACGACGGCGGCGCCGTGGGCGTTCATGCTGATGTCCCAGCCGCTGTTGGCGTAGATCCCGACGACCAGGCTGGCGTCGCCGTTGAGCCCGCCGCGGGGCGTCCCGGGGAGCCGGTCCACGACCGTCATCGTCCGCAGGCCGGGCCGGGCGCTGAGGCCGGTCCCGGTGGAGGTCAGGGCCTCGATCAGGTCGCGGCGCAGGGCAAAGACCTGGTCGCCGGTGCGCTCGGGGTCGGGGGCGTCGGTGTAGCGGCGGGCGATGACCGACAGCGCCCCGGCGGCCAGGTCGGCCGCCCATCCCCACTCCCCCGGCCCGACGCCGTGCCGCCCGCCGGCGGCCCACAGGTCGGCCAGCAGGGCGGCGGCCTCGCCGAGCACGCTCGGCGCGTACAGCTCCCGCAGGCCCGTGGCGGCCTTCTCCACGGCCGCGTACGCCGCGGCGGTCGTCTCGGGGTCGGTGCTCATGTACTTCCCTTCGTGAAACCGGGGCGGTGGCCCCGGACCATGCTGTCGCGCGGTACGGGCCGGGCGGGCGGAATCCGTCGGTCCCGCCCGCCCGGGGGTTCAGCGGCGGTTGAGGGTACGCGGCCGCCGTGACGGCCGAGGCCGGATGGTCAGCCGCCGGGCCTTTCCGTGGTGGGGGTCCAGGTCCAGGGTTCGTCGCGGGCGGCGGCGGTGGCGGCCGCGACGCTGAGGAGGGCGGCGGTGTCGCGGTGCGGCTTCCTGAGGGCCCGGTGTTCGGCCGCGCTGCGCAGGAGGTCGGCGAAATGGGCGGCGTGCCCGGTGTCGATGGACTGCTCGTGCCCGGTGGTGCCGAGTACGGCGGAAAGCGGCGGGAGGTCCGCAGCCGGGAGGACGCCGTGCAGGTGGTCGCTCAGTTCACGCAGCCGGTGGATCGCGACGATGTCGACACCGTCGAAGTCGGATCCGTGGCTGATGGTCATGTGGGTGGTCAAGCCGCTCTCCTGTGTGGGGTTCCGGGACTCCCGGCCCCTGTTAGACCTGTTAGGACCAACAGGGCCGATGAGGGTTCACCTGGGGTTTTTGGTTTCGGGTTGTCTCTACGGGTGGCTGTCGCAGAGGTCGCACCAGACCTCGTCGGCGGGTTGGCCCCGGTGGACGGCGAGGAGGTCCGAGGGGCCGTTGACGCGGGTCCAGGCCGGGCCGGGGCAACCCCCGGGGCAGGGGGACACGGCCTGCCAGTGGTGGTCGTAGGGGTCGCCGTCGCTGTTCCACCGGATCGCCAGTTCCTGACCGGCGACGGCGAAGATGCCGGTGCCGGGGGTGATGGGGTGCCAGGAGAAGACGGCGGCGAGGTCCGGTCCGAAGTCGCGGCGCACATCGGCGACGGGGTCCGGTTCGGCGGCTGCGGATGCCTGGAGCACCCGGCTCATCAGGTCCAGTTCGTCGGCGTAGAACGCCGCGCTGAACCCCTCGGCCAGCAGTTCCTCGGCGGTGGGGGTGGCGGCGTGCTGGACGGCGACCACATCGGCGGGGACCCGCCGGGCGGGGTTCCGGGCGTGCTGGCGGTCCTGGCAGGCGGCGAGCGGGGTGCGGGCGACGATCGCCACGGCGGGCATGCGGTGCTCGCGGGCGCGGGCGAGGAGGCTGGCACGGACGTGAGGCTCGGTGCTGGTGGCGTCGACGACGACCCGGCGGTGGCGGCTGAGGCAGCCGTCCAGCGCGACGTCGAGGACGGTGACGGCGGCCCGGGTGGCGCTCTGGTCGCCGCCGCAGCCCGACACGAGAGCGCGGAGGGCGTCGAGTTCGAGGCGGTGGCCGGGCAGCGCGCGGGCCACCCGGGACTTGCCCGCACCGGCGGGGCCGACGAGGACCAGGAGGGCGGGCTCGTCGAGGACGAAGGACTGGTCGGGCACAGGGATCTCCTTGCGGCCGGACTCGGTTAGACCCGTTGGGTCCAACAGGACTTATGGCTGTTGACGTGGGTTTTCGGGTTCCGGGGTTCAGTGGTCGTGCTGGTTGGTGGTGCGGGCGATGACGCCGCGGGTGGTGGTGGTCTGGTGGGTCTGGCGGACCGGACCGCTGTAGTGGTGGTGGTGTTCGGTGCGGGTGTCGCGGCGGGCTTGTCCGGCGGCACGCAGGAGGGAGGCGGCGGCGAGGACGAGGGCGACGGGGGCGGCGGCGCCGAGCGCGAGAGCCGCGGGGTCGACGGTGCCGAGGGTGTAGAGGACGAGGGAGGTGACGCCGCCGATGGGAAGGGAGGCGGCCCCGGCGGCGAGCATGATGCCGCTGATGTCGGTGGCGCGCTGGCTCATCGGGGGGCGGCCGGGCTGGGGGACGGGGGGCGTGTCGCCGGTACGGGGAAGGGGGGCGGGATCGCGGTAGGCGGTGGGGGCTGCGTAGACGGATTCGACGGCGTTGATGAGCTGGCGGGCCTGGCCCTCGGGGCCGGTCGTGCCGTGGCGGGGCGGGGTGGGGTTCACGGGTCCTCGTTCCTGGGTGTCGGCGGGGCGCGGGGGCCGGGGTCGGCCGCCCGGGCCCGGGTGGTTCAGGTGCGGGTGATGTCGCGGTAGGCGGCGGTGATCTCCTCGGGGGTGAGGCCGAGTCCGGTAAGGGTGGCGACGGCCAGGTCGAGGTCGGCGCCGGGCATCATGTCGAGGAAGACCCGGACGCGGTCGTGCGCCTTCGGCGGCCTGACCGCCGTATGCCGCCGGACGGTGCGGCCTTTGCGGCCTTTGCGGGTTTCGCCGCCCCGGTCCGGCTCGCCGTCTCCTTCGTCCGGCTCGGGGGCGGGGGCGTTCCAGTCGCCGAGGAGTTCACCGAGGCTGGTGGTCTCCTCGGCGGTGAGGCGGCCGGGGGCGGCGGGGAAGAGGCCGGTGAGGATCTGGTCGCGGTCGTCTCCGCCGAGGTCGATGTAGAGGGTGCGCATGAGGACGGGCTTGCCCGCCCGGACGACCCATCCGATGCCGCCGATGCCCTGGGAGTCCTCGGGGTCCTCCACGCCGTCGGCGATCTCCTGGAGAGTCAGGGTGGTCCCGCCGTATTCCTGCGGAAGCGGTTCGGGAAGGTCGTCGCTGCTGATGAGGCCGTTGAAGGCGCGGCGGACGGCGTCCATGTCGCCGACGTTGAGCGTGACCTGACGGCCGTTTTGCCGCAGCTGGTTGCGCATGGTGGTGGTCTGGCCGTCCTCGACCTTGCCGTCCTGGCCGGAGACCTTGATCCCGATGCCGTACTTGCGGCCCTGGATGGAGATCCGCTCGGCCAGCTCGGTGATCTCCGCGCCGTATTCGGGGCACCTGGTGGCCGCGTTGAACTCGTCCAGATACAGGGAGATCCTGCGGTAGGGGTTGTCGCGGGCGCCGGGGATCCAGTCGTGGCCGGCGGCTTCGCCCATCCGGCCGCGGATGTCGAGCAGGGCGACGGCGGCGCGCAGGAGGCGGACCATGTAGAGGGTGCCGAATCCGAGGCGGTCGACGTGGGCCCCGGCGAGGCGGAGTTTGGCGTCCTCGGTGGCGGCGGCCGCCCAGACGGTGGCGCCGTCGAGGGAGTCGGCGGCCATGTAGAGGACGACGAGCTGGGTCTTGCCGGAGCCGGAGGCGCCCAGCAGCAGGGCGTGGGCGGCGCCTCCGGGGAGGTAGAGCCGTCCGTTGACCGGGCGGCCGTCGTAGGCGGTCCCGATCCGGAAGAACCCGCGCTCGTCGGGGCGGATGAGATCGCGGGTCGCTGCGGTGGTGGCGGCGAGCGGCGGGGTGTCGAAGACGGAGACGAGGAATTCGTTGCCCCGGTCGGTGACGAAGACCCGCAGGTCGTCGGTGCCGATCCCGAAGGCGGTGCACAGTTTGTGCGCATTGATCCGGACGGGTTCGGCGGGGTCGGTCATTTTCGCGAAGTAGTGGACGACGCCGGGCCGGTCGGCCTTTCCGGTCAATTCTGATCCGGGGGCTGCTCCGGACTCGCGGCCGATCGTCTGGGCCCACCAGTCGGCCTCGGTCTGGGGGGCGCTGCGGGCGGCCTCCGCCGCGTCGGGGGTGACGGTGATCTCGGCCCAGCCGGGGCCGCCCCGGGAACCGGCGAGGGCGACCGTGTCCTCGTGGACGTCGAAGACGGCGGCGATATCGCGGGTCGGGAATTCGGGGACGGCCTTTCCCTCGGGGGCTTTCACCAGGGCGGTGAAGTCGATTCCGTCCGGGTCGTGCCGGACCACTTTGTAAAGGCGGGTATCGCCGGGCAGGGCGGCGCGCTCCCACATCGCCCGGATGGTCCGGGTGAACTCGTCCTCCCCGTCGTCCTTCGCGTCCTCGCCGTCGTCGTCGGTGCCGGGGGTTTCGATGGTTTCCAGGAGTACGGCGGCCCGGCGCAGGGGGCGCCCGGAGCGGGACAGCGGGACCAGCAGAGTCATGGAGGCCCACCAGCCTCCGGCGATCACCGCGTCCCAGCCCCAGCCCGGCAGCCCGAGCGCCGCGGCGTCGACCGCGGCGGCGGACAGGAACGGCAGGACCCGCATGGTCGTCCTGAGCAGGCCGGTGTCCGGTTCGGCGGCCTTGCGCCAGGCCCGGACGGTTCCGATGCCCGCCGCCGCGAAGATGGCGGTGTGGGCGGCGACGGCGGCGGGGCCGGGGTCGGTGTTCGGCAGGATCGTCAGGCCCAGCGCCGCCCCGGTGTAGAGGGCGCGTTCCAGGTGGACGCGGCGCGGGGTGTGCCGGACCACGACGGTACGGCCGGTGACGGCGGCAGCCATCAGGGGGTTCCTCCTCAGACCCCCTGCCCCCGAAGTGGACGGCGCGGGCGATCGCCACGCACTGCCGCTCGCCGCCGGAGAGGGTGCCGATGGGCTGGTCGACGTCGCGC